>JANXXV010000990.1 GCA_025350445.1 Bryobacteraceae bacterium
TGGTTTTTTAAACTATGCCTCTCTGATTGTTGCTCAGTACCTCAGAAGCGCAAAGGCCGCTTCCGGCGGCGCCAATCGAACTAGAAACTCGGCGGATTTGGCCGCCGGAAGCGAGTCCGTCTTGCGCGAGTTCCTCAAAAGTTCGGCAGGAAAGTAACGATTGAAACAGACGAGAACAAAGCGTGACAGGCAAACATTGAATCTGGCTTCACTAGTGTGGTTCCCCAGGATGAAGCGAGCGCCACGGCCTCTCTATTCTACAGGAACACCACCAAGATGACCGATCCCGCGGGAAGATGGAAGAAATACGTAACCAACCCGGCCAGCAACCTGACTCAGGTAATCGAGCCCGGACCCGCAAGGCGGCGCGGACCTGAACACGAACTACACCAACGATCTGTCGAACCATCTGACGCAAGTAAAGCATGCCGCGCGGTGCCATCGCTCACACCCGCACGTTCGTCTATGACCCGGCCACGCAGCTACTGACCAGTGCGACGAACCCGGAGACCGGTACGGTGAACTGTATTCAAATCTGACGGCGAACAACCTTCATCATGTTACGATGACTCCGCAACCAGGGAGATCGGCGTTTGGCCTCAAATTCAACACCAATCAGGATGGCGGTAGTCGGCGCGGGCGGCTTCGGAAAGAACCACCTCCGCGTGATCCACGAAACGCCCGGAGCCGAACTGATAGCAGTAGTCGATACCGATGCCACGCGGGCCGCCGAAGCAGCCAAGCAGTACAATTGCCAAGCCTACACCAGCACCGCGGACCTCGCCGGTAAAGTAGACGCCGCCATCGTAGCAGTCCCCACCATCGCCCACGCCACCGTCGGCTGCCCGTTGCTCGAAGCCGGAATCGACGTATTGATGGAAAAGCCCATCGCCTCCGATCTGGCTTCCGCGAACCGCCTCGCCCAGGCCGCCATTGCAAACAACCGAATCCTCCAAGTCGGCCACCTCGAGCGCTTCAACCCCGCGGTGCAAGCACTGGCCACCATCATCACCATCCCGCTCTTCTTCGAAATCCACCGCATGAGCGTGTTCAGCCCCCGAAGCCTGGACGTCGACGTAGTGCTCGATCTGATGATCCACGACATCGACATCCTGCTCACCCTCGTAGGCAAAATGCCGGAAGACATCCGCGCCGCCGGCGTAGCCATCCTCTCGCAAAAGGTGGATATCGCCAACGTGCGCCTTGCCTTCCCCGGCGGCTGCGTCGCCAACCTCACCGCAAGCCGCGTCTCCACCGAACGCGTCCGCAAGATTCGCCTGTTCCAACCAAATCAATACATCTCACTCGACTATCAACGCCAGGATGTAGCCGCTTTCACCGTCGGCGCCGACCGCCAGATCGGCTATCGTCCCCTTCCCGTAGTTAAGCAGGAGCCTCTCCAACTCGAAATCGCCGCATTCCTGGACTGCGTGCGCAACCGCGCCGCCCCGCTCGTTGGAGCCACCGAAGCCATCCGCGCCTTGGAGGTTTCCCTGTCAATTCTTGCTAAAATTGAGGAGCACCTCGCTGTCGTCGCCGAATCCATCCGCAAGAGCTCAGCAACTTCTGGCAGTCCAGCGTCGTCTTAACTCAAGCCCTCCATGAATACTCCCGGCCAGCTAGCTGTGAAAACCGAGCCTGCTGAACCGCATTTTCTGATTCAGTTTGACGATTCCACCGGACCGAACCGTTGGCTGCGAGCCGGGATACTGTCTCTCTTAGTCCACCTATTCCTAGGGTCTGGCATGCTGTGGATGGTCAGCCAGCCATTGCCCGTTCACCAGCCGTCGCAGTTGGAGAATTTCCGCAAAGTCACCCCTCTAATCGCTCCCCCGGCTGAACTGACCCAGAAAGCGCCAAACAAGGCCCCTCTCAGCAAAGAGTTTAATCTGGAAAGCATGGCTCCCCATCCGGCGGCTCGGGATTTTCCTAACCCTGGCGCGGCGGAACGTCCTTCGGTGCAGAAGTTTACCCCTCCTACACCTACTCGTGCTGCACTCCCCGCACCCGCGATTCCCGATGCCCCCGCATTGGAGGCCCAGCAGGTAAGGTCTGTACCTAGTCAAATCCCAGTATTAGGTACTACGGAAAACGTACTGCCACCGCAAATTCGCACCGAGGAAAAACCCAAGCTTGCCTTCGAAAAACCGGGCATGGACGCCGGTTCGACGCAAGGAGTATCCCGAATTTCCGCTCCCAAAAATACCGTCGAAGAGGCTATCCGCAGCGCCGCCAGAAACCGCGGCTCCCATGGGTTGGTGCTGGGCGACGACGCGGACGCTACCCTCGGCGCCGGAGCAAATGCTCGTAATTCTCCCATGCCCGGAAAGCTTGGCAGTAGCCTGGAGCTTCTAAGTGATCCCTTAGGCATAG
>JANXXV010001021.1 GCA_025350445.1 Bryobacteraceae bacterium
GCTGACCTCAATGCCGCTTTGGCCGTACTTCTTGAATTCGAACGGCGAACGCATCAACGTTCCCTTCTCCTGCTTCGCCGCCTTATCGTCGCCGGGCATCGATGAACCGTGATACTTTTCGAGCGCTACCTTGCGGTCGAATGTGTCCACCTGCGAGGGGCCGCCATTCAGGAACAGAAAGATGACGTGCTTCGCCTTCGCCGGAAAGTGGGGCGCGCGCACTTCGAGCGATCCCATTGCCTGCGCGGAATCCGCAATCAGGCCGGCGAGTCCCAGCATGCCGAATCCGGCGCCAGCTTTCTGAAGTGCTTCACGGCGAGTCATCATGGTTTATTTACAGGTGTCAATTCACAAATAGAAATTCATTCGAGCTAAGCAGTGCCTTGGTGAAGTGCTGCCATTGATTCTGCCCGGTCTTCACGAAATCGAGGCTCAGTTTCAGTTCATTGTCGTCCGGGTCGCGGTTCAGCACGGTTCGATACGCGTTCCGGATCTTGGCCTCCTCGCTCAATTGGGTTCGTTTCGTAATTTCGAAAGCGAGGGCTTTGGCCCGGGCATCCACGAATCCGCTGTTTAGGAAGTAGAGCTGCTGCAGGGCAGTAGCGGTGGCCATACGCTGTTCGCCGGTAACGTTCGGGTTCGGGAAATCGAACAAAGCGAGCGTGCCATCCAGCTTCCGGCGGCTGACGTTCCCATAGACAGTCCGCTTGTGGTTCTTCTCGTCACTGAGATCCAAAGGGTTCGCGCCGGGGGTCGCATCCAGCTCATTCGACACAGCCAGCAGGGAATCGCGCAACGATTCGGCGTCCAACCGCTGCCGGTTCGCGCGCCAGAGCAGCCGATTGTCGGGGTCGACTCCGAAATTCTTTTCCGAATAGTCCGCGCTTAACCGGTAGGTGGAAGACAGCATGATCTCGCGATGCAGCTTCTTCATCGACCAGCCGTTGTCCACGAAATCCGCAGCAAGGTAATCCAGCAGTGCCGGATGGCTGGGCTTTTCGCCCATGCGGCCGAAGTTGCTGACCGTGCGCACCAGACCTTCGCCAAAGTGATGCTGCCAGATGCGGTTCACCATCACGCGGGCCGTCAGCGGATTCTTCGGATCGGCAATGGCTTCGGCCAGTTCCAGCCGCCCGCTACCTTTCTCAAACGGCTTGGGGTCGCCCTGCGACAGAATCGAGAGGAATGCCCGCGGGGCTTCTTCACCCAGATTGTCGGGCTGCCCGTTGATTTGAATCCGCTCGTTCTTCGGCTTGGCGGCGTCGGTGATGACGTGCGCGTAAGCGTACTGCGGCGGCAACGCGTCCTTGCGTTCCTTCAACTCCGCGCGCAAGGTTTGAAGGTACTGTTTCCATTCGCCGGAGAGGAATCGCTCAATGGTGCCGTCGGATTTCAGGTACCCCCGGTTCGGCCCGTAATACAGCATTCCGTCTTCTTCCTGCTTGAACTCCTTGCCGTAGAAATCGCTGAAATAGAAATCGCGCCAGAGGAAATAGTGCTCCACCTTCAGCGCTACCGCTTGCAGGTCGTCATCAACGGCTGCGCCTTTGGTTTTGGCCTTCAGCGCGGCCTTGCGAATCATGTTTTCCTGATCCACTTCTTTGCGTTCCTTGAGAATCGCCAGCGCCTGATCGCGGAACGCATTGAGATCGAAAGAGTCGTTCTGCCAGCCCTTGAGATATAGATTATCCTTGGGGTCGTTCTTCAGATAACGTACCCATTTCGCGAGCGTTTCCCGATCCAGATGATCCTCGGCGGCCACCTCTGCTGTGTCCTGTTTAGCCGTGCCAAGGACGCGCCGCGCAGCAATGATGTATTGCGGAGACTGCATGGTGAGGATCTCCGCCATCTGCGTGGCCTGCTGATGCAGAAAATCCTGGATGCGGGTTTCCAGGTCCTTCACCTTCGCGGCCTTCTTCTTGTAATCGGCCACTTCGTCAGCCGGAGCCAGATCGAGTTCCGATCGTTTTGTACTGCTGAAGACGCCCTGGATGGCGTAGAAATCCTTGGTGGGGATGGGATCGAATTTGTGGTTATGGCACTGCGCGCAGGCGGCGGTCATTGCTAGAAAGCCGCGGGTGGTTGCGTCCACGCGGTCGTCCACCATTTCCGGGCTCAGGCCGTAGAAGCCGAGACCCACGGCAAGATCTTTGTTCTTCCCGTTTTCCAGAAGATCCCCTGCGATCTGCGCCTTGACAAAGACGTCGTACGGCATATCCTTATTGAGCGCGTCGATCACCCAGTTGCGGTAACGGAAGGAATTCGCATACGGGCCGATGACGTCGTTGTTCAACTTGTCATCCGCGTAACGGGCAACGTCCAGCCAATAGCGGCCCCAGCGCTCGCCGTACTGAGG
>JANXXV010000003.1 GCA_025350445.1 Bryobacteraceae bacterium
CTTCCAGGCCCAGAACGTGGTTGGTAGTAACTCCGTATGCAAGGGTGTGCGGACCGCCCGCGTTCTCGGCAACATTGCCGCCGATGGTACAGGCGCGCTGGCTGGAAGGATCGGGAGCGTAGAAATATTGCTTGCCTTGCACCGCGAGCGTAATGTCGAGGTTCACCACGCCCGGTTCCACCACTGCGCGTTCGTTGTCCAGATCGATCTCTTCAATCCGCTTCATGCGCGCAAACGAAATGATCAAGCCGCCCGACTGCGGGATCGCGCCGCCGCTGAGTCCGGTGCCCGCGCCGCGCCCAACCATAGGAATATTGTGATCGCGCGCGATAGCCAGAATCTCCACCACATCGCCGGTCGAGCGGGGAAAAACCACCATTTCCGGCTGCGATTTGTCCACGCCGCCGTCGTACTCGTAGAGCTTCAGATCCTCCGGCCGGTCCAGCAAAAGCGGCTCTCCAACCAGCTTCACGATTCGCCTTCGAGCGTCGGCTGGAATCATAGCAGCGCCTTGATCGACTTGACGACCTGCGGATCCATCCAATCCTGATTGGCTATCAACTTTTGCGCCACCCTGCCGTTCTTGTCGATCACATATGTCTCCGGCCACTTGAAAGTACCGTAGTCGCTGCTGATGTTGGCGTCCGGGTCGCGCGCGGTTTCAAACGCCGGACGCGCGCGGTCCAGAAAGGCCTTGTATGCCTTCTCGTTCTTATCCACGCTGACGGCCAGCACCACCACGCCCTGATCCTTCATCGTCGCGGCAAATTGATGAAGCGAGGGTATCTCCTGAATGCAGGGGGGGCACCACGTAGCCCAGAAATTCAGCACCAGCACCTTGCCGCCGAAGTCGGACACAGAGACGGTTCGCCCCTTCTCGGTGGTGATGGAGAAGTTGGGCGCTTTATCCCCCACGTTTACAATTCGTTCTTCAAAAGAGTCCTTGATCACCCAAAGGAAGGCGATGAAGGATACAGCCAGTAGAATTCGCAACGTGCGGTCTGCTTGAGATTTCGGCATCTGAGATAATTTTAGAGTATCCGGTTCCAAAGTGTTTCCGCATCCACCGGAGGAAGATCTGCATCTAATGACATGGAAATGTTAATCACCAGGAAGGCCGAGTTTTCCGCTTCTCACCGCTGCTATAACACGCACCTTTCCGAGGAGGAGAACCGGGCGCTCTACGGCGAAAGCGCGGATAGCCACGGGCACGGCCACAATTATACCGTCGAGGTGACCCTGGCCGGGCATCCCGATCCGATGACCGGAATGATCTTCGACTTGAAGCGGTTGAAGGAAATCATCAATCGCGAAGTGGTGGATCCGATGGACCACCGCTATCTTAATTACGAGGTGAAGCCATTTGACACCGTGATACCCACTCCCGAAAATATCGCCCGCGAAGTGTGGAACCGGCTGGAACCGCAGTTGCGGTTGTCAAACGCGAAGCTTCACACCGTGCGGTTGTATGAGACGGACGACCTGTATGTCGATTACTCCGGGGAGAGCGTGTGACGCGACTGACGCGGCGATACAAATTCTCCGCTTCGCACCGGCTGCATTCGGCATCGATGTCGGACGAAGAGAACGCGGAGCTATACGGCAAGTGCAACAATCCTTTCGGCCACGGACATAACTACGAGTTGGAAGTAACGGTCCGCGGACCGGTGAACGCGGAGTCGGGCCGGGTGGTCAATGTCGGAGCACTGGACGCCTATATCGAGCGCGAAGTAATCCGCCGGTTCGATCATAAGGATATGAACCGTGACGTTCCGGATTTTGTAGATCTGGTGCCCACCACCGAGAATCTCTCCGTTATCGTTGAGAAACGCCTGAGACGGGACTGGAGCGGTTCGTTCGGGACGGCCCTGCTCGATGCGGTGCGGGTGCAAGAGACGAAGCGAAATTTGTTTGAGTTAAGAGACCTATGAAAAGCCATAACGCCTCTGTGAAGGTAATGCCCCCGCATCGAAGCAGTGACGGCGGGATCGCGGTACGCATGCGGGAGATTCTTGAGCAGTTGGGAGAAGACCCAACTCGCGAAGGTCTGGTGCGGACTCCGGAACGAACCGAGAAGGCGCTGAAGTTTCTTACCAGCGGCTATCGGATGAACGTTGACGAGATCGTGAATGGAGCTTTGTTCAAGGTCAAGTACGACGAGATGGTGATCGTGAAGGACATTGAATTTTTCAGCATGTGCGAACATCACATGCTGCCGTTCTACGGCAAAGTCCATGTGGCTTATCTGCCAACCGAACGGGTGATCGGGCTCAGCAAGATTCCACGCATTGTCGACATGTTCGCCCGGCGGCTGCAGGTGCAGGAACGGTTGACGCAGGAGATTGCGGAGACCATTCAACAGGTTCTGCAACCCAAGGGAGTGGGAGTGATCTGCGAGGCGCGCCACTTCTGCATGATGATGCGCGGCGTAGAGAAGCAGCACTCCGGGACGGTGACGAGCGCAATGCTCGGCGCCTTTCGCGAACAGAAAGAAACCCGCGACGAATTCCTCGCGCTGGCGGGCAACCACTCTTCCCGATTCTAGTGTGATGTCCAAAAGTTCGCTGCGCGGATCGGATCTTGCGGTTCCCGCCAATATCCGCGTTGAGCGGCGGCGCGAATCGGAGGTTACCGATGTTGGCCGCGGCTAACGCCGGCGTACACGGATAACCTGGGGTGTCCAGCTATTTCTCAGATGCTGCCCGAGCCGTTTCGCACTTTGCTACGATAGGCTCGATGATCGATAATTTCCGTCTCTTTGACGCAGGTCCCGATCCATTCGGCAGAACCTGGCGCGTCGAATTCCGCTGGCTACAAACCGCGATCTCCATTCGTCACAGCGATTCTGTCGACGTCAAATTCCAGATTACAAACGGGAATGACGTTCAGGAAAAGGTGGTTGCACTCATGTTGCCGCACCTGATGGCGCTGGCGGCGAAGGCTGGACGTGCCGTCAGCGATCCATGGTGCATGAAATTGGCGGCACTGCATCTAAAGCAAATGATTGAGACTGACGAAGACATGGATAAGACGCTTGTCACGGCGTCGCCGGAAGATCTGGAGCGCGCGAACGCAATTCTGGAAGAGCCCGTTCAGGCGATCGGCTAACGCGTTAGTACAATGTGGTTAGCCGGGGTATAGAAAACAATTGAAAGTTGAGGAATACATGGAGGAAAACCGTATATGGTGAACTGTCCTTTGTGCGATGCCGTGATCGATGCCGAAGAAGAAGAGCTGGACGAGGGCGATGAGCTTACTTGCGAAGAGTGCGGGGCGAGTCTAACGGTTATCGGCAAGAATCCTATCGAAATCGAACCTACCGTCGAAGAAGAAGAGGACGAAGACGAAGATGAGGACGACGATGAGGACGACGACGACGAAGAGGAAGAAGAAGAAGAGGAAGACGATTGGAAGTAGACTCGCCGGCATGGTTCTGGCGTTGCTTGTAATGCTGGCGGCGCCGGCAGCCGCGGAGAAGAAACCAAAGAAGCCCAGCGAGGCTTCGGAGGTTTTTTCCGTGATTGCCGGCACGGTGTACCGGCCGCCTGGCTTTGCGCTGGCCGGCGCCGAAATTGAGATCACCCCCGAAATCGACGGCAAACCAAAGAAAATGAAGGCTGTTTCCGATGCACGCGGCGAATTTGCGCTGCGCGTCCCAGTGGTACCCATGAAGTATCGGGTAGACGTCAAAGGTAGTGGCTATCTTCCCCAAAAGCAGACCGTTGCGATTGAAGGGGAACAGCGCAAGGACCTGTCATTCCAGCTTGAGCCGGTGGCAAAGTGATTGGGAGGGAAGTATGAAGTGTTTTCTGCTGGTTTTGGTTGCAGTAGCGTTATTAGCACAAGGGCGGGACGACAGCGCCCCGAAATCCGTCCAGGGCACGGTGACCGATACGACAGACAAGACGGTTGACGGAGCGGTAGTGCAGTTGAAGGATACCAAGACCCTGCAGATTCGTTCGTTCATCACGAAAGCCGACGGGGTGTACCACTTTCACGGCCTGAATCCGAACGTGGATTATGAGGTGAAAGCCGAATACCAGGGAGCCTCCAGTTCCACCAAGACGCTGAGCTCCTTTGATACGAAGAAGCCGGCTGTGGTAAACCTTAAGCTGGATTCTAAACGGTAGTTAGGAGTTTATCCCCCATGAGAATGTTTGCGGCTGCGTTGTTGTGCGTCTTAAGTGCGTCGGCGGAAGAGTTCTCCATCGGATCGAAGATCACGCAGATTGAAGTGAGAGAAGGCGCGGAAACCCTTACCGTTTCTCCTTCCAAGGCGGATGCCACGGTCCTGATTTTCATCTCCACGCAGTGCCCTATCTCGAATAGCTATAACGAGCGGATGAATGCGCTGTACCGCGATTACCTGGGCAAGAATGTACAGATGATCTTCGTGAATGCAAATGCAAACGAGTCGCCGGCCGAGATCGAGGAACACGCGAAGGCAAACCGGTTTGCCTTCCCTGTCTACAAGGACGCGGCCAACGCGCTGGCTGATAAGTTCGGCGCCACAGTTACTCCGGAAACCTACATCTTCGATAAATCAGGCGTGCTGCGGTATCACGGCTACATCGACGACGCAGCCAATGCCGCGCGGGTGCAAGTGCAGGGAGCGCGGAAGGCGATCGAGGCAGTGCTGGCCGGTAAGCCGGTGGAGATGAAAGAAGCACGGTCGTTTGGCTGCACCATCAAACGGGTTAGGAAATCGACTACATGAAACTGCTGGCTCTCGCTCTGGCGCTAGTCGTGTCCGCGGCCGCTCAGAAGTTGATCCCGTTGGATGAAGCCGCCTATACAAAGGTAATTTCCTCGAACAAGGGGAAGGTTACCCTGGTCAGTTTCTGGGCGACGTGGTGTGTGCCATGCCGCGCTGAAGTTCCACAGTTGGTTCAACTGGAGAAGCGGCTTCAGGACAAGGGTTTGAAGCTGGTGCTGATCTCGGCGGACGACGTCGATAGCGAGATGGACGCGCGCCGGTTCCTGACCACTAAAAACGTGCCGATGCCGTCGTATCAGAAAGTGGTCGGGAACGACGACAAGTTCATTGAAGGGCTCGATCCGAAATGGAGCGGGGCATTGCCGGCTCTCTTCCTCTATGACAAGACCGGGAAGAAGGTAAAGAGCTTTGTCGGTGAGACTGAGATGGCGGCTATTGAGGCTGCGGTCAAGAAACTGCTTTAAGCAGGCGTGCCAGCCGAACCACCCGCACAGCCCCAGCGCGGTATAATTCGTCTGGAATGGACCTCTACGACGAAATCATCCGCCTGCGGCGCCTCGGCCAGAAGTGCGCACTCGCCACCATCGTCCAGGTTCGCGGTTCCATCCCCAGTTATGAAAGCGCCAAGCTACTCGTGCGCGAGGACGGGTCCATGGCCGGCACCATTGGCGGCGGTTGCGTCGAAGCTGAAGTCTGGAACGCCGCCCGCGAAGTCATCGAAACTGAGAAACCCAGGCACCTCAACTTCAGCCTGGGCCAGGACGCCGCCTACGACAACGGCTTAATCTGCGGCGGCCAGTTGGACGTCTTCGTCGAGCCCATTCTGCCCCAGCCCAGCGCCATCATTTTCGGCGCCGGCCACATCTCAAAGAGCCTCTGTAAAGTGGCGGGGCTGGCCGGATTCCGAACCACCGTAGTCGACGATCGCGAAGCTTTCGCCAATGCCGAACGCTTCCCCGACGCTGACGAAATCCACGCCGGTGAATACGAATCCGTCTTCCCCAACCTCCCCGTCAACGAGACCACATACATCGTCATTGTCACCCGCGGCCACCGCGACGACATGCGCGTCCTCCAGTGGGCCATCGGCACCAACGCCAAATACGTCTCCATGATCGGCAGCAAGCGCAAGGTGATCTCCGTCATCAAGGAACTGGAAAAACAAGGCATCCCGCGCAGTGCTTTCGAGCGCATCTTCGCGCCCATGGGCCTCGACATCGGAGCCATCTCGCCCGAAGAAATCGCCGTAGCCGTGGTAGCCGAAATGATAGCCGTCCGCCGCAATCCCGATTCCCAATGGCGCAGCATCACCAAGTCCGTGTACTCCAGCGAAGCGTTGCGAGCCCACCTGAAGTGAACGTCGCCAGCCTAATCCTTTCAGGTGGCGCATCGCGAAGAATGGGCACGCCGAAAGCTCTGCTCCTGTACCAGGGCGAGACGTTCCTGGACCGCCTGATCCGCATCTTCAACGAAACCTGCAACAGCGTAACGGTGGTCCTGGGTCACGACCAGTCCATCCAACACCGCATCCAGCGCGCCGGCGAAGCCAACTTCGCAATAAACCCCGACCACGAAAAAGGCCAACTAACCTCGCTGCAATGCGGCCTAAGAGCAATCCCCGCAAACACCGACGCAGTAATCTTCACCCCGGTAGACTACCCCGCAATCCTAGCCTCTACCATCCTGCTGATCCGAAGGACGGCGGACGCCCTCGTCCGCACGCGACCCCCAGGCCGCGTTCTCCCAATTGAAGTAATAGTTCCCAGGCACCAAGGCCGCCACGGCCACCCGGTGTTATTCACAGCAGGGCTGATCCCTGAATTCCTCCAACTCCCGCCCGAGGCTGAAGCCCGCATCGTAATCCGCCGCAACATCGCCCACACATCCTACGCCGATGTAGAAGATCCAGGCATCCTGAAAGACATAGACGACCCCCAAGCCTACGCTGAACTGCTGGCAGAAACAAAATGAGCACTCAGGCAAAATCGATCCGCCGGCTGATACTAGCAGCCGTGGCGATTCCGCTCCTCTTCGGCATAGCCGCGCCCTTCGTCACCTTAAACCGCCTTACCGGCCGCATCAAAGTTGCCCTGCAAAACTCGCTCCACCGCCGCGTAGACATCGGCGACGTCCACCTGAACCTGTTCACCGGTCCGGGCTTCACCGTCGAAAACGTCCTGATCTACGAGGACCCGTCCGTCGGCATTGAACCCTTCGCCTCCGTCCTCTCGCTAGAAGCCCGTGTCAGCCTCTCCTCTCTTTGGACCGGCCGCCTCGAATTCTCCACCCTCACCCTCGAAGACCCCAGTGTCAATCTCACTAAGCCGCGGAACGCGCAGTGGAACATCATCCCGCTCCTGCAACAATCTAACGCCGCCGCGGATGTGTCCCGCCTGCCCGTAATCCAAGTGCGCAACGGCCGCCTCAACTTCAAGTTCGGAGATACCAAATCGTCGTTCTATTTCACTGACGCCAACATCGATGTCTCCCCCCAATCCGGCGCACCTGGCTCGTTTGAAATCCGCTTCTCCGGCTCGCCCGCCCGCACCGATCGAGCGGCCCAAGGCTTCGGCGCCTTCAATGGACGCGGCCGCTGGATCACCGCGCCCAACAAGGAAAGCACCCTCGATCTCAACCTCGAACTGGAAAAGAGCGACATCGACGAAATGGCCCGCCTGGTCAGGGGCCGCAGTTTCGGCCTGCACGGGTTGATCGCCTCGAAAGCCAGTGTCAAAGGTCCCCTTTCGAACCTGGAAGTAACCGGCCGGTTTCAGATGGAGGACATCCACCGTTGGGACCTGATGCCGTCCGCCAAGACCGGCGGCATCCAGGTGAATTACCGCGGAGCGATCGACTGGCGCGCGCAAAAGATTGAACTCGCGGCCAACAAGCAGGACAACCCCAACATGCCGGTCGCGCTTCGCTTGCGCGTCTTCGAATATCTAACCCAGCCCCACTGGGCAGCCGACGTCACCTTCGATCGGCTTCCGGCCGCTCCGCTCGTCGAAGTAGCCCGGCACATGGGAATGCCGCTGCCCAAAGAGTTCGGACTCGAAGGAAAGATCTTCGGCGTATTTGGATACGCCTCCATCGGCGGCATGCAAGGGCAAGCCGCGCTGGAAGACGCCTCCATCAGGACCGGCGCCGCAACGCTCAGCATAAAGAACGCGGCAATCTCGCTTGACGGAGACCACATCCGGCTGGATTCCGCCGCCGTCACCGGTGAATCCGGCCAATCGGCCGAAGTCTCAGGCGATTACCAGCCCAGCAGTCAATCGTTGCATCTTGCCATCAAAGCGAAGTCGCTGAGCATCGCCGAAATGCAGACCGGCTCCGGCCACCTGTTGAGTGCGGCATCGGTTCCCCTGCTCGAAGGCTTTCGCAAAGGCCGCTGGACCGGTTCTCTGCTATATCAATCGGAAGGCGTCAAGCCGGGAGTCTGGACCGGCGCCTTCGATATCCGCGATGTTCAGGCCGACATTGCGGGACTCAAGCCGCCGCTGCTAATCAACTCGGCCTCTGTCTTGCTGGACGGCAAACGGGTAGTAGTGACCCGCCTCCGCGCCAAAGTGGACCAGTTGCAGATCGATGGAGACTACCGCTATGAGCCCGGCGACGATTGGCCCCACCACTTCCGCATTGCGATCCCACAGGCCGAACTTGCCGGTCTGGAGCGCATGCTGCTCCCCACGCTCCACCGTGAGCGCGGCTTCCTGGCCCGTACGCTCAAACTGCAAGGCAGCTCGATTCCGGAGTGGCTGGCAAACCGCCAAGTGGACGGAACCCTTCGCATCGGCCAGCTCACATCCGGCGGCCTCGAATGGAAAGACGTCACAACGCATATGATCTGGGACGGCCCGAGTGTCCAGCTCCAGAATCTGCAAGCCAACATGGACGAAGGCAGTCTCAAGGGCACCGTTTCCGTCGATCTGAGCGGAAACGATCCCAAGTACCGGCTCCGCGGACAAGCGAAGGAACTAGCCTGGCAGGGCGGCGAGGTTGATCTGTCCGGCAGGTTCGAAGCCGCCGGCACCGGCTCGGATTTCCTCCAGAGCCTGCAAGGCGAGGGCTCCTTCCAGGCGCGCGAGCTCACCCTGCTGCCCGAAAACCCAGTCACGGCAGTGGCCGGATCATACGTGTTCGCAGTCTCAAGGCAGGGCCCGAAAATAACTCTGACGTCAGTCCAGGCCGCTCTAGGCGCGGAGCGTTTCTCCGGCCAAGGCACAACCCAACAGGACGGCAAGCTGCAACTGGAAATGGCGTCATCCAACCGCACAGTCCACGTAACCGGCCCGCTAGCCCCGCTGCGGCTGGACCTGACGACTATAAAACCCTGAAAGAGGCTAAGCCGTAACACCCTTAGGACTTGGACCGTACTGGTTTTCGCCCGGTTGGCTATCTTGACATAGCAATACAAGTACTACAAGGCCTCCGATGATCGGGAACAGCGCGATCAGCAACCACCATCCACTACGATTAGTGTCGTGAAGCCGGCGTACCGCCACAGCGACACTTGGAATCAGTGTAGCCAGAACGTAAATACCGTAGAGCGGTCCCAGGCCGATGCTTGTTTGGCCGACAAGCCCCGTCATCCTATCGATGAACGCCAGGACGCAGGCAATGATTACGTTGAACAGAAAGTACATCCAGTACTCCGTGCGCCGTGCCCTCCCATTAAATTCCGCATACTTTCTTAGTACATCGAGATACCAGTGCATGCTTCCCTCCTTGGGACGGTTGCGACGTTCGCTACGAATCTATCAGGGGCTGCCGGTTGAGTAAAGGGATACCTAATACCGCTGTTCCACAATTTCCAACCCTTCCACCTGTTTTTAAGGCAGAATTGAACTAAGCAGAAGACAATGGACCATCGGATCGATACCGGCGACCCCACGTCGGAGTTAAAGGCTGCCATAGCCGCCGCGCAAGCCCTCGCGCGCGAGCAGTTGGTCGCCGTCTGGCAGCTCCATGTCGACCGGGTCCGTGAGCAACTCGAAGCCGGCTGGCACGAACAAATAGACCAGATCTTCCAGGAGCGCTTCTCTGATATCACAGCTCAGCTGGAGGCGGATTTCGAGACCGCCGTGGCCACCCGTTCGCGTGACTTGGCGCAGAAAGCGTCCCACATAGCACGTACCGCCGCCCAGCGCGAACTCACCGCTCAGTTGAACCAGACGGCCAGGCGATTGGAGCGGGCCGAAAATAGAGAGGTCTGGATCAGGAC
>JANXXV010000038.1 GCA_025350445.1 Bryobacteraceae bacterium
TCGGCCCGCGTGAAGATGGGCACAATGTCATTGATGAAGCTGAGGTCACTATGGCGTTCCGGCAACACATCCACGGGAACCTCAGTGGATATGCCTTCGAAAGATACTTTTAACCGCGTGCTTCCAATGCGGCCACCCTTCAGGATTCGAGACGACTCGATGGACGCGAGAGAGGCATCAGTGAATACAAGTTTTGCTTCCGCCAACTGAACTTCCCGGGTGACACCTTCTTTGTCAGTGGCAATCAACAACAGTGTTTGTCCCTCGCCGCCTGCGTGGACACGAACTTCGGGCGGATACAGGTGAATGTCCACGGTCTTGGCGGCTGCTTCGAGAGCCAACGAAAACAGCAAGAGAATGGCAATTCGCATAGTCATTTCACTTCCACTAAGAACGGGGCAGATTCCGCGGCGACGTCCGCCAACTCAAAAATCGCCGGGCCTGTCACGGCATCCTTCGCAACTTTCAATGTGAAAGTCCCGGTTTTCGCATTTGCCGGAATCGTGATCGGGTCTCCGCTCACGCCGGTGGGAAGCTGGCGCGCCCGTACGGTCAGTGGTACGTCCTTCATCTCTGCAAATCGCCGCACCGTGACCTTCACCGTCTGCGTGCCGCCCGCTGCGACAGAAACTGTATCCGCTGTCGTCAGCAGTGCCTTGGGGGCGGCGGTGATAGTCAGCTCCGGCTGCTGCATCTGCATCGATCCGTATATGTAGCCCGATGCCGCATGTTGATACTGAATCGATGCCTCATGCTGCACAACCATTCCATCCATTGTGCCCCGCGCCACAATCCGAAATGCATGGTGACCGGAGGCGTCGGCCGCTGCCTGAACCGGCAACTTCACAATTGTTCCGTCCACCACGCGATCCACTCCGCAAGTGTCCTTCACCACCGAGTCTTTCGCTTGTGCGATTTGATGTTCCACGGTGACGTTCTCCGGAAGGCCTTCGGCCCAAACCTCGACCGGAGCCGTCCAGCCCGCTCGACGCCGGATACGGACCTGCAGCGTGTCCTTTTGACCCGGATACAACGACTTTACTGGTTCGCGCAATTCTACCAGGAAATCAGGTTCTCTCCGCTGCACGGTGAGCCGGTAGAGAAGCGACTCTCCACCGCGATACAGGCTGTCTCGAATGGCCACATAGTAGGTTCCGCTCTTATCAAATTCATAGCTCAGATCGGGATCGAGTTGATACTCGTCCGTCCGGTCGTCAATGCCCGGGTCGTCCGCAAAGGCAAGCTGCTTGCCGTCGCTGTCCAGCACGGTGAGTGCCGGGTCTAGATGATAGCCGAGTTTCATGGATTCGGCGTGGAACAGAAAGTGATCGCCGGCCTTTGCTTGAAACCGGAAGTAATGAGAAGAGTTCGGCTGATCAATCACTCCGTTGATCACCGTGGACGGCTCAACGGGCACAGCCGAGGAGAGTTCCAGCGGCGCCTTCGAGACCGTGACCTCCGGCAGATCCGACACGCGAATTTCGGTGGGCAGGGCAATCTCCATTCCCCGGTGCGATGCATGAATACGAGAGGCGCCGGTCTTCGAATCTTTAGGTAGACGGAACTCGACGTCTACGCGGTTCGCTTCACGACGGACGATCTCGCCTTTCGCCACGCGGTCGCCAAGCCAAACCTCATCGAGAAGATCCATGCGGTCGCCGGACAACTGCAGGGTTGTGGTGCGGCCCCGTTCGAGTCCCGCTGGGAGAACTCGATTCACATACGGCAGCGCCCCCACGGTCAGCCGGTAGTCCGCGTTCGGGCCGCCTGCCAGGGACCCCACGCGCACCACGTAATCCCCCGCGCTTTCGAATTTGTGTACCAGATGCGGATCGCCAAAAATAGTTGTGTCGTCCACCCAGGCGATTTCGTTTCCCTGTTTGTCCAGTAGCGCGAGATCGGCGTCCAGGCGCGAGCCGTGCCGTGTGGCGCTCACATCGAACACCAATATCTCGCCCGCGGCGGCGTGAAATTGGAAGTGATCCCAATCTTCGCTTTTGATGATGCCGTTCACCAGCACCGGCAGCGAAATCAATTGCGGCTTGCGCCAATCGTCGTTGTCTTCCACTTCCACAATTTCCGGCACCGCACCCAGATCGAACACTCCGACATAGGCGCCGCGAGCCGTCACCAGCCGGAAATCACGAAGTCCCACTTCGGCGGCGGCATCCACGGTAACCTTCATCTGCAAACTGCTTCCCAACGACGAAACGATTGCAGCGCGCACGCCTTTGCCTGCGAACTCAACCGAGCGGGCATCGTGAAGATTCTGTCCGCTCAGCTTCACCACGGTGGTGGTGCCGCGCTGTGCACCGTGAGGAAAAATCCCAGTCACTACCGGCGCGGGCGAAGGCAAGTCGGGATCAAGCGCCGCCTGTGCAACGGCTGCGAGTGCCACCCAGAGAAGACAAGTGAAAATCCTCATGGTCAAACTGCTTCACTCCGCGGGTTGACGAACAACCAAAGAAAAGCCGCCACCACGGTTGTCGCCACACTTAACATTAAAACCGAATCCCAATCGTTCGATTGTTTCAGAACCCAGCCCATCAGTGCGGGGGACGCAAAGCCGGCGCTGTTGGAGGCCGCATTCATCAAGCCGGCCACCGCGCCACCGGCTGAGCCGCCGATGTCGGTTGCAGACGCCCAGGCTGCTCCCAGGTAGAGATCCACCGATCCGGCAGCCAGTGCCATCAACACCGCGGCGGTTTGCGCATGCGCGCACCAGATGCCGCTGGACATCAACAGCGCACCGCCGAGCATGGAACACAATCCGACTACGGTGCGGGCGTAGCGGACGCCGGACCTGCGGCCGATGTAGTCCGTTAGCAAACCTCCCAGCCAATTCGCGCCGACTCCGAACAGGAAGGGAAGACTGGCATAGTACGAAGCTTCCGTCAGTGACAAGCCGCGGTGTTCGCGCAAGTACGTGGGGAACCATGTGATATAAAACTGCCAGAGAAATGTCGAGCCAAAAGCCGCGCCCAGCAGACACCAGAGCCGGGAGGAGCGGAGCAACTGTTTCCAGGGCGTTTTCTCTACGGCGGCGCTCTTCGCCGGAATCCCGGCGCGAATGGTTTCCAGTTCAGCCGGGGAGACCGACGGATGGTCCGCCGGACGGTTGCGATACCAAAAGAACCAGGCCGCCGACCACAGCAGGCCAATGGCGCCGAACACCACAAACGGAACGCGCCAGCCATAGCGCAACATCAGAAATCCCACCAGCGGCGGGGTGAGCGCAGCGCCCAGCCTTCCGCCTCCAAGAAATGCACCAAACGCAGAAGCGCGTTCGCTCACTGGAATCCACCGGTTGAACGCCGCCGCGACGGACGGCGAAAAGGCAGCTTCGAGCCCTCCAAAAACAAACCGGATCACCAGAAGCGACGTGAAGCTCCAGGCGGCCGCCGTGATCGCGGTGAATGTGGACCATCCTGCCACGGCAAAGCTGATCAATCCCCGCGATCCCTGGCGGTCAGCCAGTATGCCCCACGGTGTTTGGCCGAGAAAGTACGAGAGGCTGAAGATGCTGTAGACCAGCCCCATCTGCGCCTGATCCAGGCCGAAAGCTTTGCGCACATCCGGACCGGCCACGGCCAGACAAACACGATCCGTATAGCAAACCATGTTGATCAACAGCGCCATCAGGACAATGGAAAACCGTACGTTCACAAACCCTCCGGGCGCGGTCTATCCGGGTCCAAAGGATAAATGGGACGGGGCACGCGCCGGAAGGGCAACGCCTTCAAATTGGCGGTGCTGACACCGGGAGTATCCACCATAAAAATAGCTTTGGCGATGGGCTCGTAGGCGGCGCGGAATCCGTTGGGCGATTTCACCACTACGATCTGGCAATGCACGGGGTCGATACCGTGGCTTTGAAACAGCGCCGGATCCACCGTCATCGCGGACCGTTCGGCAATCAGGATCTGCACCTGGCCTACCTCGATTACAGCGCTTCGTCCCATGCAGGTCATGATGCCGGTATTGTATCCCCGCGCCCGCGCGATCCAGCGTCCGTCCGAAATCAGCCTGACGTAGGCCGTCACTTTGACCGGCTTGGAGTGCTTCTTATCGAAGGCGCCGCCGATCTTCATCGTCACTGTGGCGCCGGGCCCTGCCTCTATCGCGCGGGCCACCGCAGCGGGATCGACTAGAAAGATCGCCGCCGGACGCGTCAACGGCGCTTTCACCAGATGCTTCAGAACGCCGGTGCTATCCCCTGGAGAACCGGAACCTGTGCTGTCGGACGATTCGGCCAACACCACCAGCCCGTCCTTCACCTTCATGGCCGCGGAGATGGCATCCTCTACCGGAGTCAGCTTCACATCGTACGCCGTTCTGTTGTCCCAAAGACGGCGCGCCAATCCATCCGCCTGGCGTTGCGCACGCTTGGCGTGGTTGTTCGTTACGGAGACAACGGCGCAGCCCATTTCCTCGATGTCCATCCATGGCTGAACCGGGAAAATCGACACCGCTTCTGCCTTTCCCTTTGCCTCCAGAGCCTCCGCCGCTCGCATCAGTTTATGCATCGGACCGCTGGACGTTTGGCAATTCTCCGCGGGCACAATCAGCGGAAGCTTCCGGAATGCCATGGTAGGCTTTACGGCGCCGCGCTGAATTTTCAGCATCAGCTCCGCGGCTTTTCGCCCGGTCTCGAACAAGTCGACGTGCGGGTAGGTGTGGTAGCCGACAATCGCGTCCGCAACCTGCACCATTTCCCGGGTGATGTTGGCATGTAGATCGAGCGTCACCACGATGGGCCGGTCCGGACCCAGGATCGCGCGCGCCCTGGCGAGCAGTTCGCCTTCCACGTCGTCCTCGCCTTCCGCAGTCTGCGCCCCGTGCATCGCCAGCAGCAATGCATCGGCCTTAGCCGCTTGCAGTTCCTCCGCGAACCGGTTCGCCAGCTTTTCAAAGCCGGCCCGCTCCAGACGATTGGCGGTGATGGCCCAGGCGGCGCAGACGGGAAGGATGGTGGCCCGCGCGCGCCGCAGTACGTCAATGAAACCGCCCATCTCGGTCAGTTTCCCTTCATGGCGAAGGAGAACCTCCGGGCCGAAGACAGGAGAGAAGTCTTCGTAACGAGTGTGGACGGGAGAGAAGGTGTTGCTTTCCTGCAGAATGGAGGCAATGGCAATTTTCATCGGAAGTCAAAACACTAATTTCAGGCTCATCTGTCCGACAGGCGCGGCACCGGCGGTTGAGAAGTCTTCGTATCGAGTGTGGACAGGAGAGAACGTGTTACTTTCCTGCAGTATGGAGGCGATCGCGATTTTCATTTAAATTCAAAACACCAATTTCAGGCTCATCTGTCCGACACGCGCGGCGCCGGCGGTTGAAATGATTCCGAAACTTGGCGTCCCCAAGACGCCGCCGGGCTGCCCAAAATTGGTTCGGTTGAGGGCGTTGAAGTACTCCGCACGATATTCCAGATTCAGGCGTTCCGCGATCTTGAAGGCTTTTTTCAAATTGGCATCCACCGTAGCTACGCCAGGCATGATCAGCGTTCGCGTCTCCTCTGAACCGAAAGTGTACAGCGGCGCAAAGACGTATGCATCGGTGTCGAACCAGCGGGAAATACTGCGCTGATCCGCGCTCAGATTTGCATTCCGCAGCCTGTTCGGCCTCTGATCGCTACCCGTATTTACTCTCGACGCTCCGCCTTGTTCGGTTATCGCGAACGCGCCGCCGGATTGAATGGTGACAATGGAACTGATTTGCCAGTTGCCAAAAATCTGCCCGGCTACTCCGCCGCGGTTGAGAAGCGCTTTGCCTTTTCCAAACGGCAGTTCATAGACGCCACTGGCCACCAATACATTTTTCCGGTGGGAAGCGGAAAGTCCGCGTTGGGAGAGATTCGTATAGGTTTGCGAAATGGCGCCGCCTGTGGGATTTCCGGCCACGGAAGAGAAAGCCTGGTCGATGGTTCGCGAAAACGTGTACGACGCCAGCAACGTCAAACCATCGCTGAAGTGCCGGGTGTATTTCAGCGTCCCGGAGTTATAGAACGTCTTCGCATCCGTAAGCACTTTGCTCAGAACTCCATACTGCGGCAGCCGCCTGCGCGTTTGGATAGCGCCAGGACCAGGCAGTGCATCGTTCACGCTCACGGTGCGGTCTCCACCGAGCGCCAGGTTTCCCGCGTAACCAACCTCAATCGCGTCGTTGGCGGAAAGCTGCTGCGAAATATGCAGCGAACGAAGTTGGGAGTAGCCCGCTTTGAAATCGTTCGTAAGCGCACCGTAGTTCGGCGGCGCCGGTGCGCCTGCTACGGCCGAAGGAAATGGATTGTCGAAGGTAATAGGCGGCGCCCCCACATTGGCGATGTAGTTGGTCAAAGTCGCCCACGGCGGATTGCTTCCCAGCTTGGTCAGCGCCAGGTTCATGGTGTAGTTATAGTAGATACCAAAACCGCCGCGGATGACTGTCCGATCCGATGAGAAGGGACGCCATGCGAAACCAATACGCGGCGCTACATTGTTCCAGTCGGCCGGATAGAAGGAGTCGCCGGTTTTCATTGGTATCGGCTGACCCTTAACGAAATCGAATCCGGTTACTTCCCCTCTGGCGTCGTGCACGGGCGTACTGGGCTCGTAGCGCAGGCCCAGATTTAGAGTGAGTCTGGAAGAAACCTGCCAGTCGTCATTGATGAAAACGGCCGCACGGACGTTACGCATGCGAATAGTCCACGCCCGGTCACCAACACCGGTCTGTTGCGGAAGTCCCAGCAGAAAATCGGCGAAGGAGTTACCTGAACCCACGGGATTGTTGTTCTCAAAATTAAACTGGCCGCGAACCGTGATTCCTTGGGTTCTATCCGAACGCATTTTGCGAATGTCTGTCCCGATTTTGATGTTGTGCCGCCTATGGTTGATGGTGAGATTGCTGGTTAGCTGCCACACGTCGTCTGGCTGGATCAGGGGGTCGTTGGTCATGTCGCCGAGGGAAGTGTAACCCGCGATTGCAATCAACGGAAATCCATTCGTCTGTCCGGCAGCCGGGATGTTGGGAATGCCTAGTGTTTTGAGAATGCTGAAGTCGGTGTTCTCCCGCGGATCGGCTTGGAAGATAAAGCTCCGGTTATAGCTGATCCGTGATTCTTGAATGATAGTAGGCGTCCAGATCCGGGTGTAGGCGGCAACAATGTTGTATGCCTTTAGACCGGTTCGCCGGAAGAATCCAGGAAAGTATTCCGGGTCCGGGCGATCCCGATTGTCGTAAGCTCCCCGCGCAAAGAACGCATCCTTATCACTGAAGCGGTGGTCGATCCGATTGATCGTCGAATCGCTGTTGGTGAGCACCGGTGCAAGTATTTGATAGTTGAACACACTGCCTGGAGTGTTCTGCTTGGGAAAATACGCGAGAATCTTCTGCGCTTGCGGAGTGATCCGGCTTGCCGGGATGTTATTGCCGGGGAATGGGATACCAGTGGAGGGATCGCGAATCGCGCCAGATGAAAGGACACCGGACGAGTTCCTGGTGAAGTTGCCCGCTCGTTGGTCATCTGTTGGGAAAGTGAAGCTGCCGAACTGCTGCTGCCGGATCCGAATCCCCTCATAGTTAGAGAAGAAAAAAGTTCGATTGCGTCCGTTGTAAATCTTCGGTATGACAACCGGCCCGCCGACGGTGCCGCCAAACTGATTTTGCCGCAGCTTCGGTTTCGACGCCGGAAAGAACCCGCGAGCGTCCAGTTTGTCATTCCTCAAAAAATCGAATCCGGTTCCGTGGACGGAATTGGTACCGGACTTCGTGATAATGTTCACATTCGCGCCGGCTTGAAAACCAAATTCAGCCGAAAAAGCCCCGGTTTGAATCTTGAACTCCTGAATGGCGTCTATCGATGGATTGAAGGAGTTCCAATTGTAGAAGCCAACGTTCATCGTGGCGCCGTCCAGATTCCATTCGTTGTCGGTATCTCGATTCCCATGCGCCCAAATCGCGATCCCACCGGCCAGGAACCCCTGTAACGTGGCGCCTCCCGGAACGCCATTCTGGACGTTTGGCGTCAAGAGCGCCAGGCTGTTGAAGTTCCTCCCGTTAAGAGGCAATTCCACGACTCTCTTGTTCTCAATTACGTCCCCAAAAACTGCCTCCTCGGTGTTTATGAGAGGTACCTCGGCGGTTACATTGACTGTTTCGTTTACGCTGCCGGTCTGTAGCGTCAGATCGAGGCGGGCGCGCTGTCCGACTTGAAGAACCAGGCCTTTTTTGACTTCGGTTCGGAACCCATTGGCCGAAATAGTGATTTCATATTCACCTACTGACAAGTTCGTGATGATGTAATTCCCTTCCGGATCGGATGTGAGCTCTCTGGATTGGTTGGTGGCAACAGCTCTTGCCACAACCTTTGCGTTCGGGATCGCTCCCCCGGAACTGTCGTTGACAGCACCAACGACCACAGCGGTGGTAACCTGCGCCGATAGCGAGGTTGACGATATAAAACAAAAAGCAAGGATCAGCTGACGGGATGGAGACATTTGAAGCTTTTGGACGTAAGTGGTATGCAATGGACGTATATTAATTCCATACCGGTATCCTTGTCAATCAAAATTTTGCCGGACCCGATTGACAGAGAATCAAAATTGGGCTCCAATGGTATGGTTTGGTGTAGACCACATTATCCGCCATGTCGTCGATGATAGAAGCTCAGAGTTCGGTCAGCATTCCTTTACAACTACGTTCCATCCTGGCGCACGAGATCGGCCAGGGAGTTTACGAGCAGGCGGGAAGGTTACCGTCGGAACGGGCGCTTGCCGAACGATTCGCGGTATCGCGAACTTCGGTACGGGAGTCATTAAATGCGCTAGTCGAAGATGGAATCCTGGTGCGCCTGGTGGGAAAGGGTACATTCATTGCCTCGTCCAGGCGGAACAATATTCCAAAACCGGGAAGCGAACGCGCGGGGCATCTGGCTTTTCTGATCGGCGAAAACATCTTTCAGTTTGTGCAACCGGGCTACAGCCGGATTCTTGTGGGGGCCGAGCAGGTTTGCCAGCAAGAGGGATATCGCTTATTGTTCCATTCGGTTGGAGAAGAAGAGACAGATCCCGGCCTCGGGCTGCCACAAGGGCAACCGGACGGTATCCAAGGCTGTCTGGTAGCGGGTGGGCTGAGGACCAAAACCTTGCGCCGGCTTTTGGACTGGAAGGTTCCGGTGGTTCTTACCGACCTGATTGTCGAAGATGGCTACGCGAGCATGGTAGGAGCCGATTACGCAATCGGCACGCATCAGGCGATGGAGCATCTCTGCTCACTGGGCCATACAGAAATTGGTTTTATAGGATTTCCGAACTCGATTAAGTATCAAACCTACTGGCAGAGTTTAGAGAAGCTGGACCTTTCCTACGACGCCCATTTTGTTCATTTCCTGCAGTTACCCGACGTCGCCTCTGGAATCGTGGCAGGATACCAGGCAATGCGAAGCATGATGGCGCGCGGAACCTTGCCGACAGCGATACTTGCAACGAACGATCTGGTGGCTACGGGGATTCTGGAAGCTTTGAGCCTCAGCAACGTGAAGGTACCCGATCAAATTAGCGTGATCGGGTACGATGATCTTGGCCGGGATATGAAGCCGCCGCTTACCACCATTCGCTCTTATCCAGAAGAAGTTGGCCGGATTGCCGCGAGAATTTTAATTAACAATCTGAGCGGCGAATCCACTCAGGATCGGGTTGCGGTGCCAACCGAACTTTTGGTTCGCGGCTCGACGGCTCCGCCACCCCTAAATTAGTATTTTTACAGGAGACATCTTTGACAACACAATGGGATCAATCCCGGCAAATGCTGGAACGTTCGCGCCGCTCTCTGGCAGGCGGCGTCAGCAGCCCGTTTCGCGCCAAGGCACCCGTGCCGCTCTTTTTCGAAAACGGCTGCGGCGCCCGGCTTTGCGATGTGGATGGGAACGAGTACATCGACTACCAGCTCGCCTGGGGACCGATGATCCTGGGGTACAGCCATCCGGCGATGGTGGAACGTCTGCGCAAAGAAGTGGAGAAGCCATTGAGCTACGGCGCGCAGCATGAGTTGGAATACATCGTCGCCGAAAAGATTCAAGCTCTGGTTCCCTGCGCGGAACTGATTGCGTTTACCTCTAGCGGCAGTGAGGCGGTCCAGCTTGTCCACCGTCTGGCACGCGCGTTCACCGGACTTCCGCTGATTCTGAAATTTGAAGGCCACTACCACGGCTGGATGGATTCGGCCCTGGTCAGCTATAAGCCTCAATCCGGCGAAGTGGGTGATCGCGAAACGCCGCACAGCGTGCTGGGTTCTAAAGGCCAAGTGGTGAACGCGGTGGAAAATACGGTCGTCGCGCCGTGGAACGATCTCGAAATTCTGGATCGGATTCTGGCGGCACACGCAGGCCTGGTGGCGGCCATCATGATGGAGCCGGTGCTCTGCAACAGCGGTTGCCTGATGCCGGGTCCCGGATATCTGGCGGGCGTCAGAGAGCTGGCTGACCGCTACGGGGCGCTGTTGATTTTCGACGAAGTGATCACCGGATTCCGCATCGAGCCTGGTGGGGCCCAAACGCATTTTGGAGTAAAGCCCGATCTTGCCACGTTTGGCAAGGCAGTAGGAGGCGGCGTACCGCTGAGCGTAGTGGCGGGACGCGCCGCCATCATGGAAATGATGTTTACCGGAGGCGTGGTGTTCGGCGGAACATTCAACGGCAACCCGTTTTCGCTGGCCGGCGCCGATGTGTGCCTGGACGAACTGGCACGCGACGGAGGGGCCGCGCTACGTCATGCCAACGACAAGGGAGAGAAGCTGATGGGCGGCATCCGAAGCTTGGCGGCCGCGCACAAAATCCCTTTGCAGGTTACCGGATTCGGGGCGGCGTTCTATCTACACTTTACCGATCGGAGCACCTTGGCCAGCTACCGGGATACCTTCGACGACAACCGCGAACGGCTGCAGAAATTCCTTTACGCCGCCCTGGAAGAAGGCGTGATCCTGGTGCCTGACGGTCGTATGTATGTATCGGCTGTTCACACGGAAGCCGATGTTACGGAAACTCTCGAAAAGCTCAGCCGGGCGTTTGAACGGCTGTAGGATTTGGAGCGGGAGACCAGGATCGAACTGGCAACCAACAGCTTGGAAGGCTGTGACTCTACCATTGAGTTACTCCCGCTTGCCTAAACTTATTGTACGGAATGCAGCGGGCGACGGTCAATTTTGTCCCGCCACCCCACCGGGCCCTACTTCGTCACCTTGATCACAAAATAAGTAAACTGCTTCCCATCCGCCACTTGCAGTTGATGCGGCATCTTTGCCGGAATGCACACAATATCGCCGGCGCCCAGCTTCTTGCTGTCTCCGCCCTTAATGGAAGGCCCGCGCAGCTCGTTCGGAGCCGATTGGTGCGGGTTCACCACTTGCCCGCCCACCACCAGCGTCGCTTCCCCGCTCTCCACCACAAAGAAATCCTGCACCATCTCATGAACCTCGGCTTCCCCGTTCCCCTCGCGATGGGAAATCTGCGCCTTGGCATTGTTGCCCAGCGCACCGAATGCCTCGGACGCAATCTTCGCCTTGTCCACCTTGGCGGCCAAAGTCTTCTCGTAGCCCTTTAATTCCGTGTTGCTCCACAGCCGGAAGCCCGGCAGATCGGCCCCAGCCGCCAACACCGCGGCCCCTGCGCCAATCAGCGCCATCCATGAATATTTCATATTTCCTCCAGGATGGGGATTATATCAGCCACGGCTTAATGGACCCGGCGCTGCAGCTCCGCGGGAACACGCGTACGGTCATGCGGTTCATACAGCAACGTCCATTTGAGCGGCACATTTTGGGGCAAATAACACATCCGGTCGTCACAGGCCTGGTAGCGAAGCGTCCCCTCCATCACAAGCTGCCCGCCTTCCTTCAACAGCGGGTCCACTTTCGCCTGGGCCGCAATCACCACTTCCCGCTGCAACGTGAAACGTCCCGCATAAACGTCCACCGTCTCCTCGATTGCCTCCAACCGCAGCTTTTTCGACGGCGGATAGATCGCCGGCGCCGGCTGCATCGCCGCGGAATCCGCCATCTTCCAGTCGATGGGAATATAGCCCTCCACGCCTGGCGCGTACACATGCATCCCAGGCTTCAACTCGATGTCCAAAATCAGCCGGATTCTCTCACCAGGCCGGACCTTCGCGTTCGAAGCCGATGCCGTAACCTTCAAGTGCTTCGTCTCTACCTGCGATTGCGCGGCCCCGGTGCGCACGTCTAACTTCTCAGTCAGGATACTTCCCACCGTGAAGCGCTGCCGGTAGTCCTCGTCGAACTTGCGGGAAATCACAATGCCCTTCGGATCCACAATATACGTCACCGGATGCGGAATCCCGTAGAAGGGATTGTCCTTCGCCACCGACTCATTCAGAATCCCGAAATCCCGAATGATCTTGGAGTCCGGGTCGGAAAGCATCGGAAACTCGATCCCTTTGCGCTTGGCAAAGTTCGACAATACGGCAACACTGTCAAAACTGATCGCCGCCAATCCCAACCCGGCCTTTCGTAAACTTTCCCTGCTCTCGTTCAGCTCCACGAGCTGGCTTTTACAGAACGGTCACCAGTCCGCCGAACGGAAAAATACGATCATCGCGCCCTTCGGCCCCTTGACGCGATCCAAGGTCTGCATCACCCCGTTCTGGTCCGTCGCGGAAAATCGTGGGATTAGGGCCCCCACATCGGGGCCGCGACTACCCGACTGGGCGGCAAGGCGCATTCCCAAAGCCACAAGCAGTATGAATGGACGCAAGACCATCTCCTGCACTAGATATACCATTGAACAGCCCGATTATTCCCGCAACTTCTGGTAGACAGCCGGGTTTGTGAACCGTTAGACGAGAAGCCCGATACCATCCCTCAACCTTAGGACTAAGGTAACTACCCTAGGGTCCTGCATAGCCCAAAAACCTTAGATGAAACTAAGTTGATTCAGTACTGGCACTTAAGTGATACAATCCTTGCTTAGGTACTAGGTAGCTATTAGAATCAATCCAGTATGAACAATGCCGTAGATCCTGCAGCGAATGTCGGCGACCCTTCCGGCCCGGCCGATGTGAAGCCCACCATAATTCGAGTAGTACTGGCGGATGACCATCCTATCGTCAGAGACGGGCTGCGCAAGTTGCTTATGCTCGAAGATGACATCGTCGTCGTCGGTGAAGCGAGCGACGGGCGCGAGGTGTTACAGGTGGTTCAGGACACGGAACCAGACGTAGTAATTCTGGATCTCCGCATGCCGAACCTGGATGGACTTTCCGCTCTCCAGGCACTTCAGCAGTTTAATAAAAAGGCGAAGATCATCATTCTGACGGCTTCTGAAGACAAGAACGAGTTTGTCCAGGCGATGAAGCTTGGATGCTCCGGTATTGTGTTAAAGCAGACCGCTCCGGAACTGATCATCAAAAGCATTCGCAAGGTGTTTGCCGGCGAGATCTGGCTGGATTCGCACACCACGGCGGCGGTAATGCGCCAGTTCGCCGCTCCGGGAGATGTAATCGGCGGCAGCGGTGGCAAAACGCGGGAGCGTTCTCCGCTCAGCACCCGAGAGCGCGAGATTGTGGGACTGGTAGCGCAAGGATACAAGAACAAGGAAATGGCCGAGAAGATGTTCATCAGCGAGCAGACGGTGAAAAACCATCTGCATAACATCTTCGACAAACTGGGCGTTTCCGATCGGCTGGAGCTTGCGCTCTATGCCATCCATAAGGGTCTGCATCTGGACCGTTAACGGCTTAGACACAATTTTCAGTGATGGGAAACCGCGAACTGCGGATACAATAGTTCATGCCTGATTTTGACTATGACCTGATTGTGATCGGGTCGGGTCCGGCGGGACAGCGTGCGGCCATCCAGGGCGCGAAGTTAGA
>JANXXV010000051.1 GCA_025350445.1 Bryobacteraceae bacterium
TGCGGCCGGATGCGTGCTGCGCCTCGATCACCGATTTACCCTCGGCGATATCGTGAACCATCGGCTTCTCGCAGTAGACGTGCTTGCCGGCTGCCAGTGCTTCTTTGGTGATTTGCGCGTGCCAGTGATCCGGCGTGCCGACGATCACCGCGTCCACGTCTTTGCGGGCCAGCACCTCGCGGTGGTCGCGCGTGGTGAAGACGTGGCCGCCAAACAGTTCTTTCGATCGGGTGAGGCGCCCGTCGTAGATATCGGCCGCGGCTACCAGTTGCACTCCGGGGATTCGCAGCGCGGTCTTTGTATCGGCCATGCCGCGACCGCCTGCGCCGATGAGCGCGATCTGGATTTTGTCGTTTGCCGAGGTTTGCATTAGAGTTTATTTCCTTGTCCGATGGCGGCGCGATGGCGTGCCGGCAGGCCGTCCAACAGGCGTTAACTTCAGCCAAAAAGTCGCCTTTCCGTCCTTTGGCAGCCGTGCAAATACCGCTTCCTTACGGTGAGCGGCTTTGTCAGTACATGACCTGGCTGACCCGCTTGCCGTGACGGAGCGGTTGTCTCCGTTCTCACGATAAACAAGTGTGCATAAAAAGATTCTTAAGTTAACGTTAATTGGGGTCCGCCCTCCGACGTTCTTCAGATCTTCAGCGTTCAGAATTTTAGCCGCCGGTTTTCAGTTTCATGTTCAGCGGGTCCCAATTGCAAGCCCGCTGTTCAAAGTAGCTCATGTTCGACAGCAATGCCGGTCCGGCGGCGCGTAGCCCGAAGGTTGGATCTTCAATCACTGGGGTGCGAGTGCGAACGGCCTGGATGAAGTTGCGGTGATGATCCAGATGATCATTGTAGCCGCGCGGGGGCATGAAGCGCTCTTCCGCCTGCGGGCGGATCGCATCGGCGGTTGCGCGCACTTGCGGATACTTCTCGCGGTACTGTTTGAGATATTGCTCCTGCACGTCCTTCGGGAATGTATCGATGGTGTAGCCGGGCTCGGCCTCGCGCGGTGTCTTCGACAGCGTGACTCCATTGCCAACGTTCATGATGCCTTCGCTGCCGACGAAGCGGAAGCCGGAACTCTCGCCCGCGCCGCTGACGAAGTTTACACGCAGCGCCAGATTGAAGGCAGGGTGTTGATCGGTGGCCTGATATTCGTAGAGTCCGAGCATCACGTCCGGCACGTCGCGTCCATCCTTCCAGAAGCGCAGCCCGCCGGTGGCGAACACGCGGCTGGGTCCAATGGCTCCGGTGATGAAGTGCATGCCGGAGAACAGGTGTACGAAAAGGTCGCCCGCGACTCCGGTACCGTAGTCGCGATAGTTTCTCCAGCGGAACAGCCGGATAGGCTCAAACGGCCGCTTCGGAGCGGTGCCCAGGAAGCGGTCCCAGTCGATATTCCCGGTCGAAGCATCCGGCGGAATGGAATACTGCCAGGCGCCGATGGCTGAGTTCCGGTCCCACCAGGCTTCCACCATATTCAACTGTCCGATCGCGCCCTGCCGGAACAGATCTTTCGCCTTCTGATACACGATGGAACTGACGCGCTGGCTGCCCACCTGCATGATCTGTCCGCTGCTCTTCTGGGCATCGATGACGCGCTGCCCATCTTCCACTTTCTGCACCATGGGCTTTTCGCAGTAGACGTCCTTACCGGCTTTCATCGCGTCCACGCAGATTTGCGCGTGCCAGTGGTCCGGAGTGCCCACGATAATGGCATCAATGTCCGGCCTGGCCAGAACCTCGCGATAGTCGCGCGTCGTAAAAAGGTGGTTGCCCCAACGTTCTTTCGCGCGCGTGAGACGGCCATCGTAGATGTCGCTGACAGCGACGAGTTCGACGCCGGGCTGAGCCAGGGACGAGTCTGCATCGCCGGAGCCTTGGCCACCGGCGCCGATCAGCGCGACGCGGATCTTATCGTTGGGAGAAAGTTTCTTGCCGGCCTGAGCGGCCAAGGACTGTGCGGCCAGACCGGCGACCGCCGCGGACTGCAGAAAGTGACGTCGAGAGGATGACATACTAGGGCTCCTCCCAATAGTCTACTTCGTTGCAGTTGACGTCGCTGAAGTTTACTTGGTGGACGAATCTTTTGCCGCGGATGGCGTGGCGGCTGCCGGGGATGGAGTGCTCTCTGTCTTGGTATCCGACTTGCCGCCGGACTTGCTGTCAGACTGGTTGTCCGACTTGCCGTCCGACTTCGATGCCGCATCTCCGCCCGGCTTGGGAGCGGGGTTCGCGCCGGAGCCCTTGGCGTAATCGGTGGCGTACCAGCCACTGCCTTTTAAGTGGAACGCGGGGGCGGAAACTACTTTTTCGAGCTCGCCGCCACAAACTTCATGAATGGTCAGCGGAGCATCGGAGAATCTCTGGATCAGTTCGAAAACGTGGCCACACTTCCGGCACTTGTACTCGTACATTGGCATAGCGTTGAGAGAGCTGCTTTATTCCTTCTTCGCGGTTTGTTGCGTCTTACCTTTTGTCAGCACTTCGATGGCGCGCTTCATCAAAGCATCGCCCTCTTTCTTGGGCTGCGCATCGGGCTGTTGCGTTTCGTCCTCGGCGTCGGCTGCACCGTCATTGTCTGTCACCAGTATGGTGGGTGTGACTCCCGTATCTTGAATAGCCTTGCCCGACGGAGAGTAATATTTTGCTACCGAAAGAATTACGGCGCCGCCATCGTCCATGGAGATGGCGCGGCGCATGGCCGCATCGCCGTACGTCCGTTCGCCTACGATTTCGACACGCTTGCTATCCAGCAGCGCGGCGGCGGCGACCTCTGCCGCCGTAGCGGTTCCACGGTTTGTAATCAGCACCAATTGTTGCTTGTAAAGGGCCTTTGCAGGGTCGGCGTCAAAATTCTGGCGCGGCACTTTTTGGCCTTGTAAGTAGGTGAGAGTTCCCTTATCGAGGAACAGATTAGCCAGCGTTGCGCCGTCTTCGGGCTTCCCGGAGGCGGAATTGCGCAGGTCGAGCAGGAACTTCTTGGCGCCTTGCTTTTGCAGTTGGGCCAGAGCAGTGGCAACATCGTTCACCTTGGTGCCTTCCAGCGACTGAATCTGGATTAAGCCAATGTCGTCCGGCAACAGTTTCGAAGTAACGGCGGGATACTTCACCGCTGCCCGCGCCAAAGTGACTTTCTGAGGTTCCGGCTTGCGCAGACGCAGGACCGACAATTCAACGGAAGTATTGGCTTCCCCGGCGAGCAGCATTTCAGCGTAAGCCAGTGGCATGTCACGGGTAGCAATGCCGCCGATGCTCTCCAGCAAGTCGCCGGTATTCAATCCTGCTTTCGCGGCGGCCGAGCCGGGAATCGAATCGACCACGCCGACATAACCGAACTTCTTCGAGAGGATCAGGCCCACGTTGGCTTTCTTTGAATCCTGGTTCTTCACGTACTGCTTGTACTGTTCGGCATTCAGATAACTGGCGTAGGGATCGATGGATTCGAGCAATCCATTCATCGCTCCCAGGGTCACATTCTTGATGTCGGGCTCTTCCACATACTCGCTCTTGATGCGCGACAACACCTCAGTGTAGACAGCCAGATGACGGTAGGCATCTTCCGGAGAAGCGCTACGGCCCAGCACGGCGCCCAGCAGCAAGAAGACCACCAGTAAGGTGGACGATGTGACAACAACCAATTTGAAGCGGCTATTCATAGAATTCCAGCCTTATAGGGTTACAATCGGCAACTTCTACAATTACTCTAGTGTAACAGACGGACGATGGCGGCCCGGTTTTCGTTTCCACAACCTATCCGCAGTGGCCGTCATAGACATAGACGGCGCCAGCCGTCAGAATGAATCAGGGAATTAGGGAAGTATTTTGTATGGCAGGATACGATAACGAACTTTCGCGAATTGTGGAGGAACTGAACCGGGCAGCGCCGGCCTCGCGGGTTCCCGAAAGAAGGACCCCGCACCTGGTGCCTGTCTCGGCCAGCCTGGACCAGCTGTTGTCTTACGCGGCCAAGAACAATGCGTCCGATGTGTTGCTGGTGAGCGGTTCCGCGGTGGCGATGCGGGTGAACGGGGCGTTGACGCCCGCGGCCGGGCCGATCTTATCGCCGGACGACATCTCGCAATTGGTATTGCCACTGCTGGAGGCGGCCCAGTTCGAAGAACTACAGCGTTCTAAGTCGGTGGATTTCTGCTTTGTCCGGGAGCCAATCGGGCGGTTTCGGGCCAATCTGCATTATCAGCGGGGCACGCTGGCGGCCAGTGTGCGGCTGCTGCCGGCGCGCATCCCCACGCTGGAATCGCTCCATTTGCCGCCCGGGCTCAGCCGCCTGGCCAAGCGCAGGCAGGGACTGGTGCTGGTGACGGGACCGACCGGCTGCGGCAAAACTTCCACGCTGGCGGCGTTGATAGACCTGATCAACAACAAACGCCGCGACCACATTGTGACGATTGAGGACCCGATTGAGTATCAACACCCGAATCGCAGTTCGATTGTGGAGCAGATTGAAGTTGGACACGATACACCGGCCTTCGTCAATTCGTTGCGCAGTATTCTGCGGCAGACGCCCGATGTGATTCTGGTGGGAGAAATGCGCGATCCGGAGACGATGGCGACCGTGCTGACGGCGGCTGAGACCGGGCACCTGGTATTTTCGACGCTGCATACGAACGACGCCCCGCAGGCGGTTTCGCGGATTCTCGATTCGTTTCCCAGCGGTCATCAGCCGCAGATCCGGCAGCAATTGTCGCTGGCGCTGCTGGCGGTGGTGGCGCAGCAGCTACTTCCGGCTGCCGACGGGGTTGGGCGCTATCCGGCGCTGGAGGTGATGATGGCTTCCGACGCGATTCGAAATCTGATCCGGCGCGGAGAGGACCATCAACTGCGGTCGCAGATTTCAATTGGCCGGGCGGAAGGGATGATTACGATGGAGCAATCACTGGCGGACTTAGTGCGGACCGGGCGGATTTTGAAGGAGACCGCGTTTGCGCATTGTTTCCGGATGGACGATTTGCGGCGGCATTTGGAGGGGTGAAGCTAAGCGCCCGGGAGGAATGAATCTTTCCATTCGAGAGGTCTCGCCGAGCCACGCTGGCCGGCAAGTGGTCACGAACGGGTGGCGA
>JANXXV010000076.1 GCA_025350445.1 Bryobacteraceae bacterium
CTGATCGACAAAAGCCTGGATCTGCGGATTCGACCAGGCGGCCTCTTCAATAATTCGCTTCTGTTGCAGCATTTCCGCGGCGTTCTTATACTTCTCGTGCTCAATCAGCCGTTCCACAAGTTCCTGCCGCGGATCTTCTTCAGGAGAGATCTTTAGCAATTCCGGATCGGTGGGCAGCAGCATCTTAGACTTGATATGGATCAAAGTCGCCGCCATATAGACGAACTCGGAACCAAGTTCCATATCCAGCGCAGCCGCTTCCTCAATGTACGCCATGTACTGGGAAGTAATGGAGGCGATGGGGATGTCGTAGATGTTGATCTGTTGCTTGCGAATCAGATCGAGCAACAGATCGAGCGGCCCCTCGTATTGTTCAAGGTGGAAGTTTAACGGAGATGACACTACTTTAACACCTTATCATGAAGGGTTTGGATATGGCTCAGAATCGGATACGGAGTGTCGTATCCCTTACTGTCCCACCAGAGGATGGTGTTGAGCGTCTCCTGCGGAACGTCGTCTGGTTCGGACCAGTTCATGGACATGGATTGGCGGGCGGCCCAAAGTTTGCGGCCGGTGAGCGCCTTCAGCGGCGGGTTCATCCCGTCGAGCGCCACCTTGGGGGTAAGCGTTTCCAGCGGCGTCAAGTTGGCTTCGTTGGTGAAAATGCTGGTCATCACCCGGGCGCTTTGGTCGAAGCGGGTCTTGGGCTTGATGTGCAACAGATCCTGAATGGTGCGGACCATACTGGTGTGATTGTAATGATTGGAATCGGTGACGCCGCGGCGCACGTAGGGGCCAATGGCTAAGGCCACGGTTCGATGGCCGTCTACGTGGTCCAGACCATTTTGGGCATCGTCTTCCACCACGAAAATCATGGTCTTTGGCCAGAATTTGCTCTTTGAGACGGCTTCCACCACACGGCCGAGCGCGAGATCGTTGTCGGCCACCATGGCGCGCGGCGTTGGGGAACCAGGGCGGGTTCCATTGGTGTGGTTGTTGTTCAGCGTCATGATGGTGAGTTGGGGAAAGTGATTCGCCTTCTCCATTTCCGCCAACTCCTGCAGGAAGACCTCGGCCCGAAGCTGATCCGGAATGCTGGTGTTGTTGACCGGGTAGCGCGGGGCGATGTACTTCTGCAGCGCCGGTACGCCACTGCGCGAGCCTACTTCCGACTGCCAGGTTCCTTTCTTGTATAGGCTCCAGTATTCGGCCCAGGTGCGGAGATCCTTCTCATCCATATCTACGGCATTCTTCTTTTCGGCGTCCCACTTCGCGGGCAGACAGAACTCGCCGTAGATGCGCAGATCCACGGGCGTGGTGGTGCCCTGCCAGAAGAAGCCGGTGGGCGCGACGGTTAGCGCGTCGCTCATATTCCAGGCGTAACCGCGCGGCGAGGAAGCGAAGGCTCGCTCAACGTAGTCGCTGACGAAGGCCTGCATCAGCCACTGGTGGCCGTCGAAACTGATGGCTCCGCCGGTGTGGAAGTTGTCCAGCAGGACGTACTTTTCGGCCAGCGCGTGGTGGTTCGGCGTGATGTCGCGGCCATATTGCACCAGCTTGGGATCGCCATTACCGCGGGCGATGTCGCCTAGAATCTGATCGTAGGTGCGGTTCTCTTTGATGATGAAAATGACGTGCTCAATGCCAAGTTGCGAGGGCTTTTCCACTCCGCCGGCGGCTTCGAACTTAGGCGAATTGGAAGCGGCTACTTCGCGGGTTCCGGCGGCGATCTGCGGGTCTGTCACGGCGGGAATCTGCGAGAGCGAACCGGCGAACGCCAGGCTGCTGAAGGAGCCGGTCTTGTTCGCGGTGTTGCCTGTCCCTTTGATGTTAAGGACTCGCAGGGCGCCTTCGCCGTCTATTTCCAGAGCTGAGGGAAACCATCCGGTGGGAAGGGCACCGGCCACTTTCCACTGTTTGCCGGAGCGGGTGAGGATGGCTACGGAATTGTTACCGCCGCAGGCTACGTAGAGGCGTTGGCCGTCGGGCGCGAAGACCAGGGCAATCGGCTGGCTGCCAATTCCCTTCCCGGGCCACGTTGGAATCGCCACGTCCGTGCGCTTGCGGGTGGCGGTGTCGATCAGCGAGAGCGAATCGGAATGCCCGTTGGTTACGGCTAGCGTGTGGCCGTCCGGACTGAGGGCGAGGTTCGAAGGCGCCAGGCCTACCGCTAGTTCCTGAGTTGAGAATGTTTTCGGGTCGAGGATGCTGATGGTGCCGGTGGCGGTACTGCCGGTGGTGGGATCGGTGACCACCATGGATCCACTGCTGGGCGCCACCGAATCAGCGGCGGTGGGCCGTCGGCCACCGCGGTTGGAGACGTAGATTGTCCCGGTTTTGGGTGCCACGAGAACATCGAATGGCACCATGCCCACGGGGACTTCCCGCAGCACTTGGCGCGCGGCGGCATCGATTACGGCTACTGTGTTATTGCGGCTGAAGGCCACGTAGGCGAGGCTGCCGTCGGCTGAGAATGCTATTCCTGAGGGGACGGGATGACCGGGGAGATCGATCTGGATGGTGGCCGCGGGCTTTCCGGTTTCGGTTAGTTGGATGACGGCGATTTGGTCCGGGCCGTTACGCGTGGTTTCGCTGGCCCAGATTTCGCGGTCTCCGGGACGGAAGGCCAGGCCGGTGTAGGAGGTGTTGTTTAGTTTTACTTCGGCTTGTTGTGTGCCCGTGGTTCCGTCTACCAGCAGGAGGCTGCGGGTGTTCAGGATAGCTAGTTGGTGCTTGCGGGAATCGAAGGCCAAATCTACGGGGCGGCCTGGGATTTGGAGTTGCTCTCCCCAGGGGCGGATCAGTTGGTTGGTGGGAAGCAGGTAGAACGCGCCGTTTTTGCCTATGGCGGCGTTGCTTTTTAAGATGGGGAAGATTTCCGTTTCCTTTGCGGTGACGAAAACGGCGGCGGTGACGATTATGGCGATGGCTAGCAGTTTGGTCATTTGGGACTCCCGGAGTGGAACGTTACGTTTTGTTGAGGCTCGGTGTTGACGGAGAGCCGGAAGATGTCCGGGCGTGAATAGTGCCCGCAGGTGTCGAGAAGAAGCCGGCCCTCGGTTGCCAGGGATGGACGGATTTCGGCTGTTAGGATGCCGGGTTCGTCGTAGAGCGGACCGGCGAGGTAGGCGCCGTCCGGGGCTATGATGGCGCTACCGCCTCGGAGGAGGAGGCGGTTTGGGTCGCCGGGGATTTCGGTGAGGAGGGAATTGGGTTTGTTTGTGCGAGAGGCGGCACGAGGGCGTGCCGAGCGGGCCGGGGGCCCGCCGTCCTTCTTCTGGTCTGGGGAATCCGGTTTATCCGGGTTATGGGTGGAGTTGGGTTTGTTTGTGCGATTGGCGGTGGGTTCGTTGGTACAAATTTCTTTTTTGGCTAAGATTGACCCCGCAGCTATAACAAAACATTGGCCTTCGAAGGCGTATTGCCGGGACGCTACCTGGTTCATTTCCTTCACCGTGGGCCATTGGGCTACGTGAATCAGCTCGTTCTGCTGGTGCATGGCGGCGCGGAGCAGCGGCATCCAGTGCTCCCAGCAGATCAGTCCGCCGACCCGGCCTTGCGGGGTATCGATTACGGTGAGAGTGCTGCCGTCGCCTTGACCCCAGATTAGACGTTCGGTGTAGGTTGGCATGATTTTGCGGTGAATTCCCGCTAGCTTGCCGGTGTGGGAGATGTAGAAGAGGGTGTTATACAGAGTGCCCCCGCTTCGTTCGTGAGCGCCCATCACTATTGTGGCTTCAGCCGCCTTCGCGGCTTTGCCGAGCTTTTCCAGTTCCGGGCCGGGGAGCGCGATGCTGTTTTCGAAGAGTTCGGCGAATAGCGCCTTGGCCGGAGGGTAACCCCAGAGGGCGGCTTTGGGAGATTCATCGAGCCAAACGGGATAGCCGGGGAGCCAGGTTTCCGGGAATACGATCAGCTTTGCGCCGGTGCGCGCGGCCTGGGAGATGAGATCGCAGGCTTTCCGCACGCTGCCGCGCAGATCCAGGAAAACGGGCGCGTCCTGTACTGCCGCGGCTAAGAAGGGTTCCATTGGCTTGTGGGTGTTCATCCAGTGTATCCGGCATGAGGTGGTCCAATCCAGCCGCCAAACTGGAAAAGACCACCGTAACCGGAACGTCATCAGTTCGGGGAGTAAGCCGAACCCGCATGGCAGGTGGAGAGCTGCCGGATAGTGCGCTGCGCCCGTCTGTTTCGCGGGCCAGGAGGCCGGTGAAACAGCCGGGGATGACGGGCCGTATGCGCTCGGGTTAGTGAGCGATGCGGCCTAATGGCGGTCCAGCGGGGGGGCGGGACCAACCAAATGCCAATTCAAAAGAATCCCCGGCTTATCGGCCTCAAGCGTCCAACTTGGGGCGTTGAGCCGGGGATTGGAACCACCATCAGCGCGGGTGTCAAAGTCCGCGTGCGCCCGGCAGAGGAGTACTGCCGGTGAGGTAGTTGCGCCACTCTTGCGCGCTTGCCTGGTTAGGCAGACGCGCGAGTGTGATGGCCCGGGCGAGCCGTTATGTCAGACGGCTGCGCCCGGGCGGCGTGCGGTGAAGCGACGCCGTGGCCTGAAACTGTTCGAACGCAATGCCCGGCCCTTTGACGCCGCCGATCCGCCAAAATCGGGGGCTGCGGGGCCGGGCACTGCGGAGTCGTCAACCGGCTAAGCACAAGCCGGGGAGCGCAAGCGGACGCAAGGCCGCTGCAAGGAGTGCTCCATCGAATCCGCCCGGCACCACCCGGGAGGTTCGTTTGACGATTGGGGCCCGCTGCTGTTCTCAGCGGGTGACTCTTAATTGGTTTCAGTTTAGGGGTTGGGGTGTGCGGGTGGTTTTGGAATTGTCTGTATGTAGTTGGATTGATTGATGAAGATTTTTGAAAATAGTTGTGATTTGAAAAAGTGGGCGGGTCGAGGGGGATCTTGAGTACGTTCAATGTGCAACCGGAAAGTCCGGCTGAAAGGATCTTCTCGACTGGAATCCAAGTTCTCGGTCAATCGCGTCTGCCAAGTTGGTTCGGGTGAATTATCCCAAAAACGGCAGTTGAGGGAACGCATAACGACGGAACTTTCTGATAGAAAGGGACATGTCGATGAACAAGGCAGTGGATGTGAGTCACCCAATGGGTGAGCTGGAAAAGAGTGAATTAGCAGGCGAGTCGGGTGACTGC
>JANXXV010000156.1 GCA_025350445.1 Bryobacteraceae bacterium
AGATGCTGGAAGATCTGGGTGCGCAGGCAGTTAAGCTTTGCCCGCTGAATGAAGCGGGGTATCGCTGGCTGGGCTTGGCATATTTGCGCAGGGGCGCCGCCTTCGCCGCGGTACGTGCTTTCCGCGCTTCGCTGAAATACAGCGACGACGCGACGACGCATCTACGGCTCGCCGAGGCCTATTTCGTCTTGAACCAGCACCAGTTCTTCGCGGAGGAAATCGCAGCATCGAAGTCGAAAAATCCGAATGATGCCGAAGCTTACTACGTAGAAGGGCGTTTTCTTTTCCAGACGAAGAATTCGTTCGCCGAAGCCGCTGAGCAGTTCCGGCAGGCGCTGTGGCGTGATCAAAACCACATAAAGGCGCGGACCTATCTGGCTCTCAGCTTGAAGAACATGCAGCAGGAGGCGGAGGCGGAAGAACAACTGCGGAAAAGCATTGCAGTGAATGACGAGCGAAACGGATCGTTTTTTCTGCCTTATCAGGCGCTGGCATCGTTGTATCTGGAGCAAAACCGGGCGGGCGAGGGCCTTCCCTACATTCAACGGGCGGTGAAGATGGCGCCGGGCATAGCTGAGAATCAGTTCCTGCTAGGCAAGGCCGCATTTGCACAAAAGGACGGCAAGACGGCCGAAGGCGCGCTACGAAGCGCCACTGAACTCGACGAGGCGCTTATCGAGGCGCGCTACCTATTGGCCAGAATCTATCAAGGCCGGGGCGATTCCGCGTCTGCGAATCGGGAACTGGCGAAGTTTAAGGAGTTGAGGGAGATGTATGGAACGCGGCGGCTGCGGTAACGCGCGATTCGCGGTGGGTTGCTGGTTTCTCGCGGCACTTTCTTGTGCAAGCTTCGGACAAATGGTTTCCATCCCGGCGGGAACCAAAAGTCCGCAGGCCAAGACGCGGGACGAATTGGATGCATTCGGCGTCATTTACGAGGCGAAGAATAGCAGGGGAGGCATCGCCGCAGTTGAAGCCTTCTTGCGCGGTAATCCCCATTCGGAATTTGTGGAATATGCTTGTATGGCGGCGATGCGCTCCTATGAGGATCTGGGAAATTGGGACGGGGCTCACCGGATGGCGATCATGGCTTTGCGATCAAATCCCGAGAACGTCGATGCGATCCTGACTATGTCGCGGCTTCTAGTTGACCCTGGGCATGAGTCGGCGCGGACGCTAAAACAGGCCAAGGACTTCGCGGAATCGGGTATGGACCATCTGAAGAGTATGAGCATTCCGGCAACTGCAAACAGCAAACAGTGGATTCAAACAAAGAAAGCATTCCTGGCACAGGGCACATTCGTGCTTGGATGGGTGGCATTTCGGGAGGGCGACAATTCGGAAGCAGTTCGCAAGCTTGAGGCGGCGATCGAGTTCGACCCGAAGGGCGAATACTTCTATAGGCTGGCGATAATAACCGCCGAAACGGGGGATCTTCCTACTGCAATGAACCTCGCGGTAAAGGCTCGGGATATTGGCCCGGCAAGTGTCAGCGATCTGGCTAGAATGGAAATTAAGACGCTGGAGAGGCAGTTGCACGGCAAGCCTTAGGATACGGATGCGCAATCTTTTCAGGGATTACAGAGGCAGCAGTTACAGGCTGCTGGTATGCGTAATGTTGATTCCCGCCGTTGCCCGTTTCGGCCATGCCTGGATGCAGGAATCCGTCCCGGGCGCCGAAGTGGAGGAGCTTTATGCCCAGGCCATTGGGGCAAAGCGGCGCGGGGACCTGGATGGGGCGATCGAAAAATACAAGGCTATTTTGAAGCTTGATCCGCGCCTGGCCGCGGCCCACAACAATTTAGGGCTTTTGTATTTCCAAAAGGGCGATTATCCGGCAGCGGTGAAAGCCTTCGAGGAAGGATTGCGGATCGACAGCAAGATGAGCACGGCCATGGTACCGCTGGGTACGGCGTACTTTCAGATGGGACAGCTGACGCAGTCGCGGGCTGTGCTGGAGAAGGCGGTACGCCTGAATCCAGGCGATGAGCAGGCGCAATTGTATCTGGCGCGATCGATGTTCTCGCTGGGGCAGCAGGAAGCAGGCGCGGCCGTACTGCAAAAGTTATTGCAGAAATCACCCGCAAATGTGGAGGCTCTCTATACATTGGGGCAGATGTACATGAAGCTTGCCCAGCGGACCCTAAAGCGGCTGGAAGAGCAGGCGCCAGAATCCTATCTGACAAATCTCATTTCGGGTCAGTTGCTGGAAAGTATGGAGAACTACGACGAGGCACTCGCGCAATACAAGAAGGCACTTGCCAAGCAGCCCGATTTCAAGGGAGCGCACTATAATTTAGGCAATATCTACTGGCTGGAGGGGAAGTGGGCGGATGCCATGGCGGAGATGAAACAGGAGCTCTCAATCGATCGCCACAATTGCCTTGTATATTGGAAAATCGGAAACAGCCTGCTCAATACTAAAGAAGAACCTGGCGCGGCTCTTGAAAATGTTCAACAGGCCCTTGGGATTTGCCCGGACTTGGCGCAGGCGCATTTGGATAGGGGACGGCTGTTGGCGGAGAAGGGTGATTTCCCGAAGGCGGCGGCGAGTTACCGGCGCGTGATCGAGTTGAGCCCGGAGGAGCCGAGCGTGCATTTTCTGCTTGCGACGGCTTACCGCAAGATGGGGATGAGCAACGAGGCAAATGCCGAAGTCAGGATTGTACAGGATCTGAGCAAGAAGGGGCAGCGCGCCAGGGAATCCAAGCCGGGGACAGCGCCTTGATAGGATCGCGGAGCGGCGAATGAAGCGGCGGGCCTTCTTAACCGTTCCCTTTTATGGCCTCGGCTGCAGAACATTAGTGGGGCAGGAGCCGCTGAAGCGAGCCGGGAAGCTGCCTGTTTTCCAAGACATTACCGCCCGGTGCGGTGTGACGTTCGTGAACCATGCCAGCCGTACTTCACAGAAATATTTGCCTGAGGCGATGACGGGCGGCGTGGCAATGTTCGACTACGACGGTGATGGACGGCTGGATCTTTTCTTCGTCAACGGAGCAAAACTCGAAGACCCAATGACCGCGGGCCAAGATCCGGATAAATCGGATCCGCGTTATTGGAACCGGCTGTATCACAATAACGGCGACGGCACTTTCACAGACGTGACGGAAAAGGCAGGCGTGAAGGGCCGCGGCTACGGCATGGGTGTTGCGGTAGGCGATTACAACAACGACGGGCATGCAGACCTGTTTGTGACCAGTGTGGGATATAACACGTTGTACCGGAATAACGGCAACGGCACATTCACGGATGTGACACGGCAGGCGGGCGTTGCGGGGTCCGGCTGGTGTGCCGGTGCGTCGTTCGTCGATTATGACCGGGATGGGCATCTCGATCTTTTGGTAACGCGGTATCTGGATTGGGACTTCCCGCGGAATGTATGGTGCGGCGAGCACCGGCAGGGTTATCGATCCTACTGCCATCCCGATAAGTTTGGACCCGTGACCCACTTGCTTTATCACAACAACGGCGACGGAACTTTCACGGATGTAAGCCGCAAGTCGGGGATTGCGGAGTATGCAGGGAAGGGGCTAGGAATTGTTATCGACGACTTTGACCGGGATGGGTGGCCGGACATTGCGATCGCGAACGACTCGTTCCCTCAGCAACTTTTCCGCAACCGGCATGACGGCACATTTGAAGAGACCGGGCTGTCGACCGGTCTGGCGTTCGATGCGGACGGCCGCACGTTTGCGGGGATGGGGATCGACAGCGCGGATTTCAATAACGACGGATGGCCCGCTGTTTTCGTAGATGCGCTTGCCAATCAAAAATACGGGCTGTTCCGCAATCAAGATGGAGTTTTTGAGTACGTCTCGGGTTCCACCAACGTGGGCGCCATCAGCGCACTTCACTCCGGCTGGGGCGCCAAGTTTGTTGATCTGGATAACGACGGCTGGAAGGACCTATTCGTGGCGCAGGGTCATGTGATGGATAACATTGCGCTGAGCCAGCCTTGGGTGAAGTATCTGGAGCCGTTGATGGTGATGCGGAACAATCGCGGCAAGTTCGAAGATGTTTCGTCGCGCAGCGGCGAGCCATTCAGGGTTCCGTTGGCGGCGCGCGGAATGGCCGTCGGAGATCTGGATAACGACGGCTGTATGGACGTTGCAATCAACTGCAACGACGGACCAGCGGTTATCCTGCGCAATCAGGGCGGCACCGGCAATAACTGGATTCTGATTGACACGGTTGGGACGGTGAGCAACCACGACGGAATTGGCGCGCGCGTATCCATCGTTTCCCGGTCCGGGATGAAACAGCGCGCCTTCGTGAGTGCTAGCGGCAGCTATCTTTCGTCGAGCGATAAGCGCGTGCATTTTGGCTTGGGGCTGGACGAATCAATCGCGCTGATGGTCATCGAGTGGCCGAGCGGAATTGTGCAACGCCTTGAAAACGTCCGGGGTAACAGGGTGCTCACGGTTCGAGAGCCGGCCGCATGAAAGCTCTGATCTCGTTGATGTTAACAATCCACCTTACCGCTGGTGAAGTGCGCTTCGTGGATATCTCGGTGCAAGCAGGACTGACTTATGCCTCTATCTGCGGAAACAACGAGAAGAAGACCTATCTCATCGAGACCCTGGGAAGCGGGCTGGCGCTTATCGATTACGATAACGACGGATTCGTCGACCTGTTCACGGTTACCGCGTCGACGCTTGAGGGATTCGCGGGCGGGAATGCGCCGGTCAATCATCTGTACCACAATTTGGGGAACGGAAAATTCAAGGACGTTACGGAAGCGGCCGGACTTTCGCGGTCTGGATGGGGGCAGGGCGTTTGCGCCGGCGACTTCGATAATGACGGTTTCGTAGACCTCTTCGTCACCTACTATGGGCATGATGTTCTTTACAGGAATACCGGCAAGGGCAAGTTCGAAGACGTGACCGAAGCCGCCGGGCTTGGGGGCGGGGCTGTCCGATGGGGAACCGGTTGCGCATTCGTCGATTACAATCTGGACGGGAAGCTGGACTTGTTTGTTGCCAATTATGTTCAGTTCGACCGGACGGGAACGCCGGCGCCCGATCAGTTGAACGCCTGCCGGTGGAAGAACCAGGCAGTACCTTGCGGGCCGATGGGCTTGCGCGGAGGAGTTAACAGGCTTTGGCGAAACGACTCGCAGCCCGGGCGACCGAGATTTACCGACGTATCCGCGGAATCGGGTGTCAGTTCGGTTGGGGAGCGCTATTCGCTGTCGGTGACGACGCTCGATTACGACCACGACGGATGGCCCGATATTTACGTGGCAGTGGATTCGGAACCCAGCCTACTTTTTCGCAACAACCACGACGGAACTTTTTCGGAACGGGGGGTGGAAGCAGGCGTTGCGTTCAGTGAATCCGGAGCCGAGCAGGCGGGAATGGGTACGGCAGCGGCCGATTTTGACGGCGACGGAAACCTCGACCTCGCTAAGACCAATTTCGTCGACGATCTACCTAATCTGTACCGGAATATCGGCGACGGCAGTTTCGAAGATGTGACGGTTGTGAGTGGACTGGGGCAGCACCGGGAGTTCATGGGTTGGGGAGTCGCCTTCCTGGATTTTGATAATGACACGTGGCCTGACCTGTTCATGGTGAACGGGCATATCTATCCGCAGTTGAAGCGCGCGAAATACGCGCAGCGCCGCATTCTTTACCGGAACCTGGGCAATCGCAAATTCAAAGACATCACAAATGAGATCGGCGGAGATCTGTTGGCGGAAACATCCAGCCGTGGGTTGGCCGTTGGCGACTTTGACAATGACGGCGACGTGGATATTTTCATTAGCAATATGAATGAGCCTCCGAGCCTGCTGCGGAACGATGGTGGAAACCGGCAGCGGTTCTTGAGTATCAAACTGGCCGGCAGAGAATCGAATCGCAGCGGTATTGGCGCACGAGTGACGGTTGTTTGTGGAGAGCGCAGGTTGGTGCAGGAGGTGCGCTCGGGGTCGAGCTTTCTGTCTCAAAGCGATCTGCGGCTGCATTTCGGACTGGCATCGGCGCGGAAGGCGGACCGGATAGAAATCGAATGGCCGGGAGGCCGGAAACAAATTATTACCGGCGTTGACAGCGATCAATTCATCACCGTGACCCAGTCTCAGGGAATCACGGAAGCCAGGAAAGCGCACGGAACAGCCCTAGTAGAACCGAGACGGTAATCCAGGTGTCAAGGCATTTAACCGGCCAGACCACTTTTAGCCAAGTACGCGCGGATCTTTTCCAGGTCCGATTTCATGGAGTCGAAGACCTGTTGCCGAGGGATTGTGATGTTTCGTTTGCCGGCGTCGGCTCCGCCTAGCGGGTATTCGTAGTGGACTTGCAGCGGCCCGTTGAAATCGCTTTGGGCCAGCAACTGGAAGAACTGCGGGAAGCGGACCATGCCTTCGCCGATGGGCTTCCATTGCGCTTTCCAATTCCGCTTGGCGTCTTTCTCCCAGAGGAAATCTTTCACGGCAACGCCGCGGAGATACGGGCCGAGCACGCGGAAGCTATCGATCCAGCCGCCGAAGCCGCCTTCCACGGTCGCGTGGCCAATGTCGTAGTTTACGCCTACGGCCTGGGGGTCGAAGTCCTTCAATAAGATGTAGAGGTCCCAGATGGGCGCGCCTACCAGGTTGGGGCCGGAGTGAGTGTGGAACATGGCTCCGATTTTGTATTTGGCATTGAGCGCGGCCAGTTTGGCGACGCGCGGCTTCAGGGCCTCCAGTTGCCTGCCGAAGGCGGGACCGGCTGGATCGTATTTGAAGCCTCCCCAGCGATAGTGATGGATGCCGAGTTCGGAGATGGCGCGGAGAACGGATTCGGCGTGGGGCGTGTCGGCGTCCTCAATGCCGCTGGTGATCATGGGGACTTCTAGGCCATGAGCGCGAATGATTTTCAGCAGCGGCGGGAGGTCCTGGGCTACGCGCTCGGGCTCGACATGGCCGCCGGGGCGTACGGCGAGATCTATGCCGTCGAAACCGATTTCGGCTACGGCTCTGGCGAGGTCTTCCCCTTGCAGAAATTGCAGGTGTTTGGAGAAGACGGAAACGTTCAGCTT
>JANXXV010000158.1 GCA_025350445.1 Bryobacteraceae bacterium
TGCCGCATCGCAGATCAACGTCCACACCACCTATCTGGGTGGCGGACTCGGACGCAAGTATGAAGTCGACTTCGTGAGCCAGGCCATCCAGGTGGGCATGGCTGTGGGTAAGCCGGTAAAGCTGATGTGGCCGCGCGAAGAGGACTTCCGCCGCGATCAGTACCGCCCAATGGCTGTCGTTCACGGCAAGGCTTCGCTCGACAATTCGGGCAACATCGCCGGGTGGTCCTACCGCAACGTCTCGCCGTCGCTCCTGGGACAACGCGGAGCCGTGCTTGGGCCCAAGGGCGACAGCCAGGGCATTGAAGGCGCGGCGAATCTGCCTTACAACATGGGCCCGCGGCTGACCGAGTGGGTGTCGCACCCGTCGCCGATTCCGGTAGGCTTCTGGCGTTCGGTCGGCGCGTCGCTGAACACCTTCTGCGTCGAGGCTCTGATCGACGAACTGGCTGCGGCGGCCGGGCAGGATCCGTACCAGTTCCGCCGCTCGAAGCTTACAGACCCACGCTGGATTGCGGTACTGGACGCGGCGGCTAAGCTGGGCAATTGGACGTCGGCGCCGGCTTCGGGCCACTACCGCGGCATCGCCATTGGAACCGCCTTCAACAGCATTGTGGCGGAGGTAGTGGAGATCTCTTCAGTCACCTCCACCAGCTTGCGCGTCAACCGCGTCTCCTGCGCCATCGACTGCTACCTGTCGGTCAATCCCGGCCAGATTCAGGCGCAGCTGCAGGGCGGGATCGTTCACGGAATGAATGCCGCGCTGTACGGTCAACAAACCTTCGTCAACGGGGCTGCGCAGGCGGGCAATTTCAACCGCAGCCGCATGATCCGCATTGGCGAGATGCCGCAGGTCGACATCGCCATTATTCCATCGCCGGTTGCCGCGGACCGCACGCTGAACATCGGCGGCGTCGGCGAACTCGGCGTCCCCACGTTCGCGCCGGCTCTCGCCAGCGCCATTTTCAAAGCAACCGGCAAGCGCAAGTACTCTTTGCCGATCTTTCCGGGCGCGGCCATGGGTGGCCTATAGGTCATGGACGAGCTCAGCGCCATTCTTGGCATGTGGCGTAGTCTAGAGGGCCCGAACCGGGACGCCGTGCTGGCCACGGTGGTTCACGTGAAGGGCTCTGCTTATCGGCGGCCGGGAGCGCGCATGCTCCTGGTTCCGGACGGCCGCCGCGTTGGTTCCATTAGCGGCGGCTGTCTGGAAGGCGAGGTCTCGCAACGGGCTTGGTGGTTCACCGAAACGGGCGCGCCGGTGGTGCGCATTTACGACACCAGTTCGGATGATGACGCAGTCTGGGAGTTCGGCCTCGGCTGTAACGGCGTCGTCCATGTGCTGCTGGAACGCCTGCAGTCCGCGGCCGCTCTCGAAACTCTGGAATTCCTCGCCGCCCATCAGTCCGGCGGTACACCGGCTGTCGTTGCCACTGTCATCCGCGCGGCTGCTGGTTTCGCGACGGGTGACCGGCTGCTGCTCGACGGCCGTAGCCGTCCCAGGGGTGCGCTGGCCGGCTCGGGCATTGAAGAGGCTATCCTCGAACAAGCCAGCGAGGCGCTTCGGCGCCGTGAAAGCCGCCTCGTCCACTTGGGTGAGATGCAAGTGTTCGTAGAGTGGCTTGGCCCGCCGCAATCGCTGGTCCTCTTTGGCGGCGGCCACGACGCTATTCCGCTGGTAGCCATCGCCGCCGGACTCGGTTGGGATGTCACCGTGGCCGATGGCCGCCCCGCCTACACGTGCCTCGAACGTTTCCCCGGCGCACGCCGCACGTTTGTGATGCGCGCCGGGAATCTGCTGGATGGAATCGCAATTGGGCCGGACACGGCGGTGGTTATGATGACGCATAATTATCCGTTGGATACAAGCCTTTTGCCGCGCATCTTCGCCGCGCGGCCGCGATACCTGGGCATGCTTGGACCCCGCGTACGCACGGTACGCCTCTTCGCCGAACTTGGGCTGCCGCTGCCCGCCTGGGTCCACGGCCCCGTGGGGCTCGACATCGGCTCGAACAACCCGGCTGCGATCGCCGTCTCCGTCGCCGCCGAAATTCAGGCCGCGTTAAATCAACGTTCCGGCGGAATGCTCAAGCACCGCCCGGGATCGATCCACGCACCTGTGCTGGAAGGGGGCTCCCCTCTGGGGGCACTCAACGAAGTGGTCCGCCCGAGTTTTTGCGAATCGGCGGTCAATGTTGTCTGAAGCCGGTACCGCAGCCATACTGCTGGCGGCGGGCGAATCCTCGCGCATGGGCCGCGCCAAGCAGTTGCTCGACTTCGGCGGAAAACCGCTGCTGCGGCATTCGGCTGAGGTGGCCCTGGCGGCCGGGTGCCGGCCGGTGGTGGTGGTGCTGGGTGCTCGCGCAGAGTCCTTGCTTCCGGCTCTTGCCGGCTTGGCGGTTGAAATCTCCGTCAACGAACGATGGGAGGAAGGCATGGGCACTTCCATCCAGGCGGGCCTCCGTGCGCTGGAGGAACACGACGTCGCGGGCGCCATCCTGATGTTGGCCGACCAGCCTTTCGTCTCCGCTGAATTCTTGAGCGGCCTTACCGCCCGCCACCGGGAAACCTCGAAGAGCATTATCGCCGCAAGCTACCAGGGCGCCGCGGGCGTACCCGTCTTCTTCGCTCGCGGCGCGTTTCCGCTGCTGCTGGCGCTCAAGCCGGGCCAAGGGTGCAAAGGTGTAATCCTCGCCAATCATGCTGACGCGCAACTGGTCGATTGCCCGGAAGCGGCCATCGATATCGACACGCCCGAAGACTACGCGCGAGCCACCGCGGCGCCCTGGCCAGCCCAGACAAAGCCAAAGCTCTGACGCACCTCAGGCATAGCAAAAGGAACGCGCAACAAATGAAATGCGCCTGCGGCGGCCGGTACCGGCCACGGAGTGGCGTCGGCAAATCGCGTGCACACAATTAGCTTTGCCCCGGGAGCCGCGGCGCGAATTGCGCCGATCACGTCAACGGGAGCGATCTTTGATTCGCCGGGGTGGATGATGACCGCGGCGATATCACACTGATCACGCACACTTTTCAAAGCCACTACGTCCCGAACGGGCTTAAGAGACCACCCATACTCGTGGGCAGCAACCAAGAGGATGCAGTCTTTTGAGGAACTCGCGCAAGACGGACTCGCTTCCGGCGGCCAAATCCGCCGAGTTTCTAGTTCGATTGGCGCCGCCGGAAGCGGCCTTTGCGCTTCTGAGGTACTGAGCAACAATCAGAGAGGCATAGTTTAAAAAACCA
>JANXXV010000161.1 GCA_025350445.1 Bryobacteraceae bacterium
GAAAGCAGGAAAACTGCATTGAGTTGCGTCTCGATGACGTTGTCCCAATCTTCAGATTGTTCGTTCAACACACCGCCGCTCAGCGACACGTTGCCGGCATTGTTTACCAGGATGCTTATGCCACCGAGCTCGCTCTCGACCCTGTTAAGCGCGGGCTCCAATGCGGCGCGATTGGTCAAATCAACCCTCACTGCGACCGAAGGAACACCCATTGCCTTCAATTCGGAAAGCACCCGCTGGTTCTTTTCGTCGTTTCGTCCAAGCACTGCGACGGCAGCCCCTGCGCCGGCCAATCCGAGCGCAATGCTGCGGCCAATTCCGCCATTCCCACCCGTAACAACAGCCACCTGGCCGGTTAAGTCAAATAATCCAGGCGTTTTCATCAAGCGCTCCCCATTTCGAATCTGTGATAGTTGGCGGTCCTTCTGCTGTTTACATCCGACTTGGTTAAGACCCAAGACAAAACAGCGGGACACGCCGCGACGCCTTATTGTAAACGACTTCATATCGTGTCCAGCGGGGAAGCTTTGGGAAGCTCATGGCAGGAAAGGAACGCGATAAGTTCCTTGGGAGCAACTGTCCGAAGATCCCCGGACTGTTGCGCACTGGGCCTCAGGGTGCTTCAACGGGCGTATGAAAAGTGGCGGAACCGGGTTGCGGAGGTTCGTCACCCATCTGGAAGCACTTTACTTGAACGCATAGTCGCCATCCCAGACATGCGCTTGACGACGGTCTTGTAATACGACGTATGAGGAAGCGGGCGAATGAGAAGAAGCGCGGAGGATTACGTTCAGTGGTCCCATTGCTGACGCAGGGCTTCTCGAACGGGGATTGCCGGTCGTAAGCTTTGGCTTGTAAGCCTTTGATTCCATTGGTATTTCGAGCGCGTAAGGGGGTAGGCTGCAAATCATAGAATCGAAAAGGTAGGTTTGAATGGTTCCCCACAGTGGACGCATTTAGAACTCTTGCGGCCTAAATCCTCCTCTGCTCGAACCGAGTCAACTCCTTTGTGCAGGCTGGCATACAAGCGAGAGTCGGCATAGCATCCAGGTTGGGCACCCAGTCTGGATTGTGCTCGAACTCCGGTAGGGATAGCAGGCCTTGCTTTCCCAGGTCGCCGACGCAAACATTCGGACTCTACGCTTCCCAGAACCCCGTTTCGGGCGCGTGGGCCGATAACTCTACCCTGCGCCGTTGATGCCGAGCAGCGCCCTACTTCGCGCTGTCGACAAGAATGAAAGTCTTAGTCTTGTCTTCGCCGCTCTCGTCAGACCACTCGATAGTCGTTGCATTTTTGTCGTCACGCTTTTCACGGAAAGTGATCCGGCGGCGCGTTTTTGTGTCGATGAATGACTCGGAACCTTGAAGCCCCCCTAGTTTCCTGTAATATGCAGCGACCTTGTCGAAGGAATCTGAAGTGTAGTATTGCCTCAGTTCTGATTTTCGGCTCCGCGGGAGATCTTGAAATTCCGGATCCACTTTCGCGCCAGGGTAAAGAGCAAGCGTGCTAGCCATGAGCACGCAAAGAGTGGAAGCCATCAACACTGCCGCGTGAACCGCAATCATTGCGCCCGGTCGTTTGCCCATTGCTCGTTTCAGATTGGATGCTTTCGTTCGCACGAATAGTCCTCCAGCGGCGGTGAGTTTGGCGTATGTCACGCCGAGCTAATCGTAGCACTATCTCGTATTTCGCCGAACGACGCTGTTGGGTGCCCTGGAGTCGTAGGTGGGGCTATGGCAGGTGCATCGGTTCTTATTAAACCCGTAAAGCCGCTCAGTGTTTAGTGATACTACCGCCCTGCGCGGTTCTTTGAGCTAGGCACTTTTTCGGTGACACCGATGATGAACAAATAGTCCAGAAGAACGGAGTCCCCCCGGTTGGGCCACCTGCTCATTGGGTCTTCTTTAAGGCTCGGGTGGATGGCGAGGCCGGCAAACTGAACATCGAGTCCGTTGTCGACACAATCGAAGAAGCTGGCCTTTGGTTGCGACTCCCTTAGGTGACAATAGAAAGCGATTCGCCTGTCTGGATGCGGGAGGAAGAGCGGCGCCAATTGCAACGCAGCGATGTGATCATATGCTTCGCCGTAAAGAATGCAAGCGCGTTCATGCCCGTGCGCGATAGGGACTCACCCCCGCGGCAACAAATGAGATCGACGATCGAGCACAGTTGCGACCGATGGCAGAACTGACTGAGCAGTTCGTCGGGGCAAAACCGCAGGCGCTGCTGGCCGATGCCGGATATTTTTCCACTGAGCCGATGGAGGCATTGGAGAAGAACGGCTGGAATCTGATGGTGAATCCGGACGCCGCGCGCAAGCGATCGCAAGCGCCGGCCAACGCTGCCCGATCCGGGATCGCCGAACGGATGCGGAAGCGCATTCGGGACGTGGTTGACTGAGCCATCTACCGGCTGCGAAAGCAGACCGTGGAGCCGGTGTTCGGGCAGATCAAAGAAGCTCGTGGGGTCCCCCCTTTCCTGATGCGAGGCTTAGAGGTGGTCGGAGCGGAGTGGCAACTGATCTGCCTGACGCATAACGTCCTGAAGCTGTATCGGAGGTCAGTCGGGATGTTGGAAGCGTCTTTAGGTTAGGGGCTGAAAGGCGGAACGCTGCCGCACGCGCTCTTGACGGCCGAGATTGGCACGGGTCGGACGCAACCTATGCCCGAGTAGGCTCCGAATCCCTCCAATTTGCCCTGCGCGGTACACGCTATTCTCAACAGACTCTCAGAACTGCCACTGCGCTCCCGCGAAGTCCCGTTCTGGGAAGTTGCGCAGGCTGAATTTCGCAATTGCGCGGTGATCCCAGCTTGGACTCGAGCCTGACCCAGAGGAATTAGCGGTTTTGGGCCGACAGGCCGATCGATGAAATCGAGGGCTTGGAAGTTGGCTCCCCACACTGGACGCATTTCGAACCATCGCAGCATAAAAGCAACTTCACTCGAACCAACCTAGGCCACTATCCGCACTAGGGATCGACGCCAAACCGGTACGAGCGTCCAGCCTGGGTACCCGACCAACATGATCCACCGTGCCGTAGATGCCATCGCTTACACTCAAACTACATGCTCAACCGGGGCTATGCCTTCACCACAATCATCAGCAGCAAATACCATGGACAAACCCTGCTTGCCCACTTGGCAAGCCTTTACCTCCAC
>JANXXV010000179.1 GCA_025350445.1 Bryobacteraceae bacterium
CCGGAGAAGTCGCACACAAAATACTAGCCTGAAAGCCAACCGCTCCCTTACGGTCACGGCTCGGAAGTGTCGTGCAATTTATGGCCGACAACGCAAAGCCGACAATGCAAAGCCGACAACGCAAAGCCGACAATGCAAAGCCGACAACGCAAAGCCGACAACGCAAAGCCGACAACGCAAAGCCAACGATTCATGGCCGACAATGTTTAGCCGACAACCCCTAGCCGAGCCGCGACCGTGAGGGAGCGGTGCTCTAAGTCTTCGGCTGCGCAAACAGCAACGGAGCAAACTCCGCCAAATTCCGCCGCCACACAGGCCAAGTATGCGCGCCCGCGGTCACCGTCCACTGATGCTTAATATTCCGTTCCGTAAGCGCTGCATCCAGCTTGCTATTAGCCTCAAACAGCCCATCATCTTTCCCGCAAGCGATCCACAACAACTTCAGCTTGTCATTCGCTTTGCTATCTAAATTCGGAAACGTCTCCGCAAAGCTAGCCGGCACACCACCGGAACTGAACGCGCCGATCCAGGCGAACTTATCCAGAGAGTTCAGACCCACGCGCAAAGACTCCGCGCCACCCATGGAAAGCCCGGCAATCGCCCGCTGCGTCCGGTCCTTCGAAACGTGATAAGTCTTCTCCACCTGCGGAATCACCTCTGTGAACAAAGAATCGCGGAACCCGTCGAAGCTCTTCGTCCGAACCGCGGGATCGCGCTGGCTCTTCAGCGCCTCCATTGTTCCGTATCCCAAAGGCATCACCACCAACATCGGCTTCATCTTCCCCTGCGCAATTAGATTGTCGAAAATCACGTGCGCCTGCCCAACCGCCGTCCAACCGCTGGCATCATCGCTGAACCCATGCAACAGATACAGCACCGGGTAGGCGGCCTTCGCCTTCGGATCGTAACCCGCGGGTGTGTAAACATACATGTCGCGATGATCGTTCGCAACCGCGGACTTGAAAAAGTGACGATGCAGAGCCCCGTGCGGAACATCGTTCGTGTCCCAGGGCATTGCCGAAGTGCCGCGCACATGAACCATGCTGCTTGGGCCCAACAGGTTCGGCACCACCAGCGGATTCACCGGATCCACCGTGCCCGCTCCATCCACATCAAATCTATACCCGTACATATCGGGCTCCAGCGGGTCAGTGGTAACACTCCAAACGCCCTGCTCGTCTTTCTGCATTTCCAGCGGCTTATTGCCCGCCCGGTTCACCGTCACCTTCAGCGCATTCGGCGCACGGAACCGGAAGGTCACCCGGTTATCGGACTGCACCTCCGGCGAAACAAGCCGCGGAGGCGGCGCCTGACCCGGCAGCGGCAGGATCAAGAAAAGAGAACAGACTAAAACGCGCATTGTTTTCCTCCGGCTCAGTTATGGCATTGCTTGCACGCCGTCTCTTTCGCATACAAGAGATGCGCCTTCACCGTTGAGCCATGCGCATTATGACAGAGTCCGCACTCGGCCAGCACGTTCGGCTGGTGAGTATGAACCTTCGCAAAACTATCCTTCCGGTGACAATCGAAACAGGCATCGGTCTTAAATCGAAACCGGCCGCGGCTACTCAATTCGTGGCACTGCGTGCATGGAATGTCCGCAAGCGGCGGATGCTGGCGAAAGCGGTCATACCCCGCGGGCGGGTTCGGCCCGACAAAGAAATGAACATCCTTCCGGCCGCCATCCCAAATCAACGCCAGCGTATGTTCACCAGCGGCGGCCTTCAAACTCAAGTGCAGGACATTGGGAAACGGCTTCTCCGCGGTAAGCGTTTTTCCGTCCAGCTCCAACCTGCCCGCTGGAGCCGTGGCTACAATATCCACCGGACCCAAAGGCATGGCCGCTTTATCGGCCGGCCGCATAATCTTCCCGGCATCCTCAGCCGATAGCAGCGCCGCCAGAAAAAATACCGCCGGCAGTCTCATTTGCGAATGCGAACAAAGGAGGAATCAATCTGCGAGAGTTTCGCCACTCCGGCCATTCCCATGTCCGCGCCCAACTCCGCCTTCAGCAGCTCGATCACGCGCACCACACCGGCCCGCCCAAACGTCCCTAGACCCCACAAATAAGGCTTACCCACGCCCACCGCCGAAGCTCCCAGCGCCAGTGCCTTAAAGATATCGGTACCACGCCGGAAGCCGCCGTCAATCAGTACGGGAATTTTTCCGTTAGCCGCCTGCACACATTCAGGCAGCGCTTCAATGGTCCCGCCCACCTGGTCCAGTTGCCGCGCCCCGTGGTTGGAAACCACCACGCCGGACATCCCGTACTTCACCGCGCGCTCGGTGTCGTTCGAAGTCATCACGCCCTTCACCAGCACCGGCAGATCCGTACTATCGCGCAGTTGCTTCAGCGTGTCCCACGTCGGCGTAGAGAACGGCCTCGCCACCGGAAAATCGCCTGCCGTCCACAAGACATCGTTGGGACTATACTTCAAGTTGCCCGCTGCATCTCGGGGAATGCCGTTCGCCTCGCACCACCCGCGCGAGAGCCCGTTATGGATACTACGCTCGCGATGCGACACATGATAAATATCTACCGTAACTGAGATTCCGCTGCATCCTTGATCCTGCAGCTTCTCTCCAAAGCCAGTCATCTGATTCTTCGTTCGCAGATCCGCCGCGCTGGTAAATTGCCACCAGACCTTGGGCCCCTGACCCGCCTTGGTAATTTTATCGATGCCCCCGCGCGTAAACATCATCGTGTTCGACATTCCCGCCGCGTACGCCGTCTCTTCCTCGCCGTTCTTGAAGAAGCAATTCTTTCCGCCGGTCGGGCAGATAAAAATCGGACTGTCCAGCTTCTTGCCAAACAGCGTCGTGGAGATATCGATCTTGCTCACATCATGCAGCAGAAACTGAGGCCGGATGATGATATTGTTGAACCGCCCCGTGTTGTCCCGCAGCGACGCTTCATCGTCCGAGCCTTCGTCCAGGTAGTCCCATGCCAGCGGGTCCATCTTCGCTTTGGCCAGCTTAGCGAAATCGAATACGTTCACCGGCTTCAAGAGCGGGTCGCCCAGTTCGCCGTACTTCTTGTCGGCGCGAAGCAGCGGCGAGGCCGCCAGGAATTGAAAAAATTTGAGTGCCAGGTCTCTGCGGGTCATATTGTTAAATGATCGGACAACTTCCAACGGTTGAAACATATCACGCCGGCAGTAGGGTTGCCAATACGGGTCATTCCCCGCTACCTAGAAATAGAATTTCAACGCCACCTGTATCTGCCGCGAAGTCCGCTGATACACCGTAGGGCTCCCGGCGCTGGTGATCTTCGCCACGCCGCTGAATCCGATACTGCTGCTGGGATTATTGAACTGCGGTGTGTTCAATGCGTTGAAGGCCTCCGCCCGGAATTCCAATCGGCGCGCCTCACTAAATGAGAAACTCTTGAACATCGAGAGATCGATTTGTTTCGTGCCGGGTCCCACTAAAATGTTCCGTCCGGAATTTCCAAACGTGTAGAGTGCCGGCGCCGCGAATGCGGATGCGTCAAACCAACGGTCGATGGTGCGCTGGCTTGACGGCAACACACCGGAACTGATGCGATTCGGAAATTGCGATCCAGTGCCGGTGTTCAAATTACTGGTTTGCATGAGCGGCGTAAACGGCAGCCCCGTAAGAAACGTTCCGATGCCATTCAACTGCCACCCGCCCGCCACCAGATCCACCAGCTTCGGCGCATTGGCCAGCAATTGCTTCCCTTTGCCGAACGGCAGCTCATAGGTGCCGCTGATGGTCAACTTATGCCGGATGTCGAATGTGGAACTGCCCCGTTGGGCCGCCAGATCCCGTGAGTTCTGAATTGCCGTATTGCTGGATTCGCCGCTGGCGGTATCAATGCTGTGCGCCCAAGTCCAGGCGCCGGAAAATCGAACGCTTCCCATGCGCCGGTCCAGCGTCGTCTGCATGGAGTTGTATGTTGAATTCCCCCAAGGCACCACGCCGATTGCGTCGCTCAGATTCGGATAAGGGCGTCGCGATACTACGGCTCCCGGTCCCGGCAAAGCCTGGTTGATATTCAAGCCTACAACGTCCACGTAAGTTCCCTTGCCGCCTACATACGCTACCGACAGCACCATGTTCGCGAACAGTTCGCGCTGCACATTCACGTTCCACTCATACATGGTTGACGTCTTGGAGTCCTGCGGCCAATAGTAAAATCCGCTGCCGGCGATGGGCCACAACTGAGGCCGGTCCGCCGGAAAGCCAACGGAAATCGGCTTCGCCGCGCCAAAATTATTCTGGTCGTTCGTGGTCACCAGCGTCCCGCTGTACGGTGCGTTCTTCGCCATCGAATTGCCGGATGTCACCGTCTTGAAGCTGTAGAAGATTCCGCCACCGGCGCGGATCACAGTCTTCGGCGTCAGCTTGTATGCCAGTCCGAAGCGCGGACCCAACTGCATCGGCCGCCCGTCCTGTATCGAATCTCCGGTAAACGGCGCGGTTCCCACCGGAACCAGCGTGCCGCCTCCGGTTGGCACAAATCCCGACAGCCGGTTGTGCCGTTCCTTCCACGCAGTAATCGAATCGTTCCGCAGCCCCATGTTGATGGAGAGCTTTGAACTCACACGCCAGTTATCCTGCAAATAAAAGCTGTTGTAGAAGCGGTGCAAGCTGAAGAACTTCGTTACGTCCAAACGGTTACTGATGGGCCGGCCCAATAGAAAATCCGCCAGTCCAAAGTTGCTGTAATTTCCGCTGAATGTGAATGAGCCGTTCGGCGCGCCCGGCGAGATGAAAGCGAAACGCCGCGACATGAAGTCGTAGCCAAACTTAAACTCATGCCTGTCGTGTACCCAACTGAACGCCTGGTCAATCTCCCAGTTGTTATTCACTTTCTGTAAGCTCCCCGCGCCGTCGCCCAACCCGGTCATCCCGGTAATGTTCGTAGTGCTAAGCCCCGGCACCGTGCCGCCGCCGTTCGCGTTCGGAATCCCCAGTTGCTCCGCCAGCGCTCCATACTTTGTGCCGGAATCGTAAATCCCCTGGATCATTCGCGAGTAGCCCACACGCAGCTCGTAATACTTCGAAGCCCCAATCGATCTACCGTAGCCGATCACTGCCTGCTTGCTCGGGACCAGCACCTGGCCCGGCCGCCCCGGCCCCGCTCCAATCGCCGGCTCGGGAAGATTCCCAGGATTGTATGTGTCGGCGTCCTCATAGCTGAACCGGCCGAAGATGGCCGAGGTGCCGGTCCCGTAGTCGCCGCGCAAATTGAATTGATCCACCCGGTTCTTCTGCACCGGATTGAACAGGAAGTTGTTCACTTGCCCCGGCAGGTTCGGCAAAGGGTACAAAGCCACCATCTTTGCGGACGTAGGATCAATTAGCGGGGCAGGCATAATATTTCCCGGGAACGGCGCTTTCGGAGTAGTCCGCGGATCCATCACCGCCGACTTCAAATCGGAGAAATTACCCGTCCGGAATGCGGCAATCGGAACCGTGCTCAGCAGCGTCTGCGCCTGACGAACCCGCTTGCCTTCGTAATCTCCAAAGAAGAACAGCTTGTCTTTCCCGTTGAACAGATGCGGAATCACCACCGGCCCGCCCACGTTGAATCCAAACTGATTCAATTTGAACGGCGGAATCGGATCCTTGGCCGAGTCAAAGAAATTCTTGGCGTCGAAAGCCGAGTTCCGCAAAAACTCATACACAGTTCCGTGCAACTCATTCGTGCCCGATTTATAAGTCACGTTGATGATGCCTTGCCCGCCGCCGTAAGCCGCCGGAGCCGAACTGGTCTGCACTTTGAACTCGTAGATGGAGTCAACCGGGGGAAAGAAAATCAGCACACCCGCATCCGTGTCCACGCTGTTGATTCCATCAATCAGATACGTGACGTCCTCAACCGGAGCGCCGTTGATCACCGCTCCGTTCGTACCGCGCCCGCTGGTATATCCCAAGTACCCCGATGCCCCGCCAACTCCCGTCAACACGCCGGGCGCAAGCTGGACAAGCTGCGTGAAGTTCCGCGTATTCAACGGCAGATCGGAAATCTCTTTCGCCGCGCGCACCTGCCCAAGCTCAGACGATTCCGTCTCGATCGTTGCCGCCGCCGCCGAAACGCTCACCTGCTCGTTAACGGAGCCCAGTTCGAGCGGGAAGTCAGCCTGCACCCGCTGACTCACTCCGATGGAAAGCTCCGCCGACTTATCCCGGAAGCCCTGTTGCCGCACCGTCACCAGATAGCGTCCCGGCTGAAGCGGCAGCGAGTTGTACTCGCCGCTCACCGAAGCGGTAACCTCGCGCTTCACGTTTGTAGTCAGACTTCGAATCTCCACCGATGCGCCTGCAACGGGAGCCTTCTGCTGATCGGTAACCAATCCCACCACCGATCCTAGTTCAAACTGCGCCAACGCGGGAATCGATGTCCACAACAGACACAACACCGCAAGCAGGAAACGCCACATGGATTTTGCCCCTTATCTATCTGCGCCAAATGCTATCACAACCACATACCCGCAAGGTTGCGATGCCATCCCCGGTTTCGCGATACGCCCGGTACAGCAGCCGCAGCGCGAACTGAATCAGCCGCGGTGCCCGGGCGCTGCTGATCAATCCGAACGCCGGCGCCACTCTCGATGAACTTCGCTCGAAAGTTCATAGTTCGCTGGACCCGCCAAAGCGCGGGTGGCCACTACGCTTGAGTTCGGCGCACCGAATTGCGCATGGTTGCGTGCGTTCGATTCCGTTTCAAGCCGCGGGATGGTGTCCGCCTTTACGCCGATCGTGGTAGCGACCTGTCCGGGCTGAAGGTCGATGTCGTAGCTTGCCCTTTGGCCGGCTTCGAGCACCAGCTTGCTGATCTCTTTGGCTTCAAATCCCGCTTTTGAAACCTGCAGGTTGTAGATACCCGAAGCACTGGTGGGGAACAGAAATGCGCCTCCGCCGTTTGACTGCGCCGCAGGCCGCGCGCCACATCGGTGAGCTCGATCATGGCACCGGAAATACTGACCCCACTCGAATCCCGCACCGCGTCAACGAGGGCCGATGCGCCGAGTGAAGTCTGTCCATCGAGGCTCGCGGCAAGCCGGGCCGCGACGCAAATCATTCTCAGTCGCTCCATCGCTATCCGTTATGCGCGCACAGACGCGCGCATACGCGGCTTGGCTGATGGGTTTGAGCTTTCTCGTTCCCGCGCAAAGCGTTCGTCCGCTTCTTTCCACAGTGCGGCCATTTTTTGCGCCCGCTGCGGCTGAGCCGTGGCAAGATTGCGCAGTTCGCTGCGATCCTTGCTCAGGTCGTAGAGCTCCCAGGCGCCTTCTGTCCCGGTGGCAATCAACTTCCAATCGCCTACGCGAATGGCCCGGTTGTTGCTGTGATTGAAATAGAGGAAGTCGTGCGGTGCGGCCCCGTCTTTCCGGAACGCCGGCACAAGCGACCTGCCGGAGATCGGCGGCACGCCCCCGCGCCGTACGCTTCCACCCGCAAGATCCACAAGCGCTGGAACAATATCGACGAAGTGGCAGGGATCGTGGCGCAGCTTGTTGTGGTCCGCGATGCCGTCCGGCCAATGTACGATCATGGGCGACGCGATCCCTCCTTCGTTTACCCAGGACTTGTGCAGCCGCAGCGGTGTATTCGAATTGGACGACCAACCCGGCCCCAAGCCCAGAAACGAGCGAGCCGATCCGGCGGGGGCCGAGGCATCGTGGCCGTCGCCCCGGATCAGTTGCTCGGAGCTGGCGCCGTTATCGGAAAGGAAAATCACCAGGGTGTCCCGCTCGACGCCCATGGCGCGCAACTGATCCAGAACCTTGCCGATCTCAAGATCCATCCGCGTAATCATCGCGGCGTGAATTGCCATCTTCAAACGCTGAAAGCTCTTCTGTTCCGGTGTCAAGCTCGACCAGGGCACCGCGCGGGTCACCTCTCCCGGGCCGATCTTCGATAGTAGTTCGGCGTCGGGCGTGTTCCAGCGGGTCCACATATCGGGCTCGAGCGGCGGCAGCGCACAGTTCACCAAGCCCATTCGATGCATACGCTGCAGTTTCCGTTCACGCCCCGTGTCCCAGCCTTCGGCGAACCGATCTTTGTACCGCTCGATATCTTCGGGCAGTGCATGCAGGGGGAAGTGCGGGGAATGCGGCGCGAGGTAGAGAAAGAACGGGTCGGCCGCATGGTCTTTAGCGTGCTCTTTCAGGAATCGCACGGCATAGTCCGCGATTGCGACGGTGCTGTAGTATCCGTCTTCCGGTTTTGGTTGCGGTAGAGCTTTGCCGTCAAGGTCCAGCCGGCGCGGCGTGAAATAGCGGTCCTCATCCAGCAGTGTGTAGGAATGATCAAAGCCAACGCCTTCGCCGGGCGTCAAGCGAATATGCCACTTCCCCGAATGATAGGTTCGATAGCCCAGCGGCTTCAGGTACTCCGGCAGAAACTTCGTCCACTCGGGAATCTGGCCGGGGGTCATTATGTCGCAGGCGGTCTGCTGTGCGTAGTAGCCGGTTAACAGGCAACTGCGCGAAGGCCCGCAGCGCGCCGTTGAGTACATCTGCGTGAACCGCAAACCTCCCGCCGCCAGCCGGTCGAGGTTCGGCGTGTCGATCTCGCCGCCGTAGCAGCGGGCATCGGAAAACCCCATGTCGTCCGCCAGAATCACTACCATATTCGGCTTCGTTGCGGCTGCGCCCGGCAGTACCCCCGCCGCGGCGGCGCCCGTTGCCAGACGTAAAAAGTCTCTTCTCTCCAAGATTGACCTCATCTCGACAAAATGCGGTGTTGTTTCCGGCCTGATGTTAGCACCTCACCGGTTTCCACGGCAAAGCGGGAGAGGGAGCCTGGCGGCCTTTCACCAAAGTACGGACTTGTCGATTGCGCCGATGGAAGCCCTGCCGCTGAGGGCCATCGCAATTTCCAGTTCGTGGCGGAGGATGTTCACTACGCTTGCAACGCCTTTAGATCCGGCAATGCTTAACCCGTAAAGATACGGTCTGCCGATGAGTACCGCGGATGCTCCCAAGGCAATCGCTTTTAATACGTCGGTGCCGCGACGGATTCCTCCATCCACAAGAATGGGCACACGTCCGGAAACGCGCTCCGCCACCATTGGCAGCGCCTCAATCGTACCCGGCGCCGTATCCAACTGGCGCGCGCCGTGATTTGAGACGATCAGTCCGGAAACACCTGCCTTCACCGCGTGATCCGCGTCGTCCGGGTTTAGAATACCTTTGAGAATTACCGGCGTCCGCGCGAAGGAGCGGAGCCAATCGATATCGTCCCAAGTAAGCTTGGCGGGTTTGATCGGGCGGAAAGTGTCGAGGGACCGCCCCACCCCTTCACCCGGATCCGTCAATTGATTGGGCCGCGCGCGAGGCGGCAGGGCGGCTCGCGCGGATTCCTCCCGGTTTCGAACGCCGTTGATTTGATTGTCCACCGTGACACAAAGCACCTTGCACCCGGCGCCTTCGGCACGCCGCACCAACTCGCGGGTTATTCCCCGATCCGTATCCGTGTACAACTGGAACCAAACGGGTGCGGAGGCAGCCTTGGCAATCTGTTCCACGCGCAGGGAGGCGCTGGTGCTGATCACTAGCGTTGCATCCGACTGGCCGGCGCCCCGGACGGTGGCAATTTCGGCCTCAGGATGGATCAGCCCATGGCCTCCGGTGGGAGCCAGCAGAATGGGGAATGGGAAATCTTGTCCAAACAACTTGATGGCAGTGTCGATTTTCGATGTGTCCACCAATACCCGGGGCCGCAAACGGATGCGGTCATAAGCTTCGCGGTTCCACCTCATGGTGATTTCGTCCGCGGCTCCGCCATTGACTCGTTCAAACACCGCGGGCGGCATCGACTTGCGCGCCAGCGACTCAAGCTCGATCAAGGAAACGCCCGGCCTGAACACGGCATCCGCCGGGGTCACCTGTTGCGCCGATTGTGGATCGGACCATGCTCTACCGCCCAGACCGAGTCCCAACGTTGTGGTGAGCAGGCTTCTTCTGGTGTGGCTGCTTGCCATATTCGGCGTCAATGCTATCACGAACAGGCTGATAATCGCCCAGGTAATGCAAAACCCGGACAATCCAAATCACGCAGGCATGTGACGATGGGTCTAGATGAGCAATCGATATAGTTCATGCCAACCGGGAGCAGCAAGAGGATTAAGACACGGTTTGGTTCCCGCGGACTCTGTCCATCGTTGATTTGCCTCCTGGCCGAAACGCTCATGCCTGTGCCCCGGCGGACGAGAAAGCCCGGCAGATTCTGCTGAACTCCTCAACAGTCCTGGGAATATACTCGCGGTCAGCGAAAACGAGGCAAACGTCGCAGTATATACGCCGGCCAGCGATGCGCAGATAATGAAGGTGATCGCTGATTGCCCGCCGCTTCGATAAAAGCGCCACTCCCATGTTGATCTCGATCATCGTCTCCATGGCCTCCTCATTTTCGAGTTCCATGCTGACCTTCGGTGTGAGACCGGCCTCGGCACAGATACGATCGAAAACACGCCGCACGCTGGTCGTCCTTGGATGCATGATGAAAGGGTGCTCAATCAGTTTCTCAAGAGACACCGTTTTTTTGTTGGCTAATGGATGATTCTTGCTGACCGCCAAAACGAATTCAGCCTGATAAAGTACCTCTCGAATGAGGGCGCCCGCCGGAGGCAACACGTCGACGGAGGCTAGCACGACGCCCGCATCCAGGTCTCCTTTCTGAATTCCTTCCAGAACGAAATCGGAAGTTCCAGTCTGGACTTGCACTTCGATGCCAGGGTATTCTTTGCGGAACTGGTCCAACACCGGCGGCAGAAAAAAAACCAGCATCATTGTGCCGGTGCCGATACGCAAGTGGCCTGAGTTCAAGTGGTTCCGTTCCTTTATCTGGCGCTCCGCGGTCGTCACTTCCTGGCGAATACGGCGGCCGAGCTGAAGCAGGATTTCGCCTGTTTCGGTGAGTTCCACGCGTCTGCCGGAACGAACGAGAATCCGGTCCCCCACTTCGTGCTCAAGCAAGCGGACTTGCCGATGAATGGCCGAATGTGAAACGTGGAGAGCTTCGCCCGCCTTGGCATAACTTCCGGCATCGACGACCGCGAGCAGCATCTCGAGTTGACGTAAATCCACGGGAACTCCTTGTTCGAGGAAGTGTATCAGGAACAGACAATTCACGTCTCATACTTCTAATTGAGTGCATGCCATTCAGTGCATAGAATAGAGCGGACTAAGAAGACATCCGGAGGATTGCAATGGCACTGGCGTTTAAACACTTGTTTCCGAGAGCGCAACAAGTGGCATATCTAGACACCGCGGCGGAAGGCCTTCCCGCGCCGGGTTGCGCCGAGGCGTTCGCGCAATATTGCCGGGACAAGCAACAGGGAACTCCGGGCCGTAAGTATTTCCACCAAGTCGAGGGTGAGACGCTCGATCTCGCCGCGCGCCTGCTTGGAACTCCGAGGAGCAACGTCGCATTTGTGTCGAGTGCATCGGAGGCGTTATACGTCTTGGCCGGTTCGATCGAATGGAAACCGGGAGATGAGGTCATCATCAGCGAGATCGAGTTTCCCTCGAACATCATTCCCTGGCTGCGGCTCAGAGATCGAGGGGTTCGTGTCATCGTTGTGCCGGCAAAACAGGGCGCGCTGCGGTGGGAATCCGTCGCGGAGCGCATCTCCCCCCGGACTCGTTTGATCTCTTTGAGTCTAGTCAGCTACAAGACCGGCTCGTATCTCACCGGCGTTCCCAATCTGGCAGCCGAGGCCAAGCGCGTGGGTGCGTTCTTGTCCATAGATGCCACGCAGGCTCTCGGCCGATGTCCGGTGAATCTGGAAGGGGTCGACTATCTGATTGCCAGTACCTTCAAGTGGTTGATCGGCCCGCATGGATTGGGTTTGGTTTATCTTTCGCCCGAATTCCGCAAACATTTCCATCCGGTCAGCCTGGGATGGTATTCGGTCACCGATGCGTTCGAACCGCATCGATTCGAGAAGTACACGCTCAAGAACGGGGCTGCTTGCCTGTCGGCGGGGATGCCGAATTTCCCATCCTTATATGCGTTGCGGGAGAGCCTGCGGTTTCTTGTGGATATCGGGGTGGGGTCGTACCACGAGGAACTGAGGCCTCTGGTGGAACATCTGCGTACCGGATTCGAGCAACTCGGCTGTGACATGCTGACCCCGCCGGGTTCCGGGAATGCGTCTGGGATCGTTGCGTTCAGCCATGCGAAGGCGGAGGCCATTGGCGCGGCCTTGGAGCAGGAAGGCGTGGTTGTTTGGGGAGGGGATGGCAGGGTTCGCGCCGCGGTACATCTCTACAACGATCATCACGATGTGACGCGATGTTTAACGGTTTTAGCTTCGATTTTGAAACGGCCGGAAATTAGCGATTCGGATGCCGCGACCACTCCGCGCATTCTGTCTCAAAACCTGACAGAACGTGTTCTAAAATTCTAATTGTTTCGATGCCGGGGAAAGGGTAAACTACGTCATCGCCAAGCAGGGAGATCCTTTCAAAATGAATACCAATCCAAATTCGCGTTTGTCCGGCTGTGCCTGCCCAGGCGCCGCCTTAATTCGTGTCGCTCTCGCTATTTGTCTGGTTATTTGCGTGGTTCCGCTCGCCGCGCAAACCAGTTCCACCGAAATCGGCGGACTGGTTACCGACGCCAGCGGGTCAGTGATCGCCGGGGCGCAGGTGACCTTGACCCGGATCGCAACCGCCGAAACACGCCATGGTACGACCAACAGCGGCGGATTGTACGCTTTCCCGTTGATCGAGCCTGGAGAATATAAAGTGGCCGTTGAGCTAACCGGCTTCAAGTCGACAATCGTTTCCAGCATCAACGTGCTTTATCAGCAGCGGGCGCGCGTGGATGTCAAGCTCGAGATAGGAGAGCTGACGCAAAGCGTCCAAGTCACCGCCGAAGCCCGTCTGCTCAATACCGAGGATGCCGCAATTGGCCAGAACGTCGAAAGCAAACGTGTGGTGGAATTGCCAATAGCCTACCCGAGTATAGGACAGCTTGCCCTCCTGGTGCCCGGAGTCAGTTTCGGAACGCGCATGGGTATCACGACGGGAGCGACGGGACGAACCTCGCCCCCCGGTACCGCCGTAGCCTTGGTAGCTAACGGGCAGACCGACCAGACTGGCGGCTATACGCTCGACGGCGTGGATGTCAAGGAACCGCGCTACAACACCATGACCCTCGTGCCATCGATCGATGCCATCGCCGAGTTTAAGATACAAACCGCCAGCTATTCCGCGGAGTACGGGTTGAGCAGCGGCGCACAAGTCCAAGTCATCATGAAGTCCGGTACCAACGTGCTCCACGGCACCGTGTTTGAATATCTCCGCAACCAGGTTCTGGATGCGAAAAATTACTTCCTGAACTTTCAACTGCCGGCCGGCGCAGCCACGCAGAATAAAAATCCGCTCCGCCGAAACCTGTTCGGAGCGTTCGTCAGCGGCCCGGTCGTCCTGCCGCATTATAACGGCCGTAACCGCACGTTTTGGTCGTTTGACTACCAGGGGCGGCGCGAGGTGAGCCAGACTACGCAAACCGCTTGGTTTCCGTCCGATGCCATGCGCACCGGCAACTTCTCCGCGTTGCTGAATCCTGTCAATTCCAGCAGTCAACTTGTTCGCGCTCCCATCGTTGTTTACGACCAATTGACCGGAACCCCGTTCCCCGGCAACGTTATTCCGGCGTCCCGCCTGAATGCGGGATCGTTAAACCTCCTGCCGTATATGCCGCGCACGCAGTTCCTTCAGACGGATCCTCTGGCCTATACCAACATCGCCAATATCACCCAGCCGGTGAACCAGAATTCCTATTTCACGCGCATCGATCACAACATCAGTGAAAAAGATCGCGTCTTCATGCACATGGCATTCGACCGGCAGGTTTGGTCGGTGCCCATGGTCAACAATAACTTCGGAACGTTCTTTTCCAATTCCCCCACCAGCTTTGCCAGCCAGTGGGTGCATATTTTTAGCCCCGGCCTGCTGAACGAGGCGCGCTTCGGGTTGCTTGACACGCAGTTCCAAGCCGCCGAAGCGCACGGTTGGCTTTCGCCTTTCGACGAGAACGGACTAGGGATCGGCACTTTCCTCAAGAACTCGCCCACGGGCCCGAAGGCCTTGGGCGCGCGTGAGTCCGCCATTCCGAATATAGAAGGCCTGCCGACCGCGTTCGGCGATCTTTATGGAGGTGGTAAAGACGACATTCGGAACTACAATGCCTCGGACGGCCTCACCTTTATTCATGGCCAGCACGCGTTCAAGGCTGGCTTCGAATACCGGCACGAGTCCATGAACCGGTTTGCGGCCAATTACCCGCACGGCCGCATCGCGACGAGTGCGGTGGAGTCCGGTTTTGCATTTGCCTCACTACTGCTTGGATATCCGGATTATGCCTCTACGCCGGAAGGCTACCCACTCACCCAGCCGCGGCAAAACATGGGTGGCGTCTACTTCCTGGACGACTGGAAGATAACGCCTAAGCTAACTCTAAACGCCGGTATTCGTTACGATTATTTCGGCGTTCCATTCGACGGCGGGGGCGCATGGCGCACAATGAATTTCCAGAAGACGTTCACTACCGCGGCCGGTGCCCAGATTCCAACCATGTACCCGGATATCACGGGTGACGCGGCGGCCACTGCGCTCTGGAAAGAGGACAACCGCTACTTTATGCCGCGGGTTGGCCTGGCCTGGAGACCGGCTCAGAAATGGGTGATCCGCGCGGGCACCGGATGGTATGCCGCCGGAGCCCACTTCAATAACTTCACCATCATGAATCTGGTCCCCCCATACTCCGGTAGCAGCTCCTATCAAGCGGTGACTGTTCCTGGAACAACCGCAGGCACACGCATGGTCGCACCCGGCTCGAACCTACTTCAATTTGGGCCGAACCTGTTTGCCGGCAGCTCGAGTGCGCCGGCGCCGCAAGACCTTTGGTACGTGCAGCCAGACAAGAAGAACGCCAGCCAGTGGACCTGGACCTTTGACATCCAGCACGAACTGCCCATGGGCATAGCCTTAACCGTGAACTACATCGGCAGCAAATCGTCGAACCTTTCCGGGATCGAGCAAAACTACAACACGGCGCCGCCTTCGCCGGATACCAATTACCAGATACACAGGCCCGTCCAATTTTTCCACGACACCTTGCAGCCGGTAGCTCCGGTGCTGCCGCTCAACTCGCTGCAGGCCATCCTCTCGGGGGCTAATGCCACCTACCACGGGGGCACGATCGCCGTGGACAAACGTTTTTCCCAGGGTTTGGCATTCGGCGCCTCTTATGTGTATAGCAAGGCCCTCGGAGAAAGTAGCGGCAGCCAGGACGGGCTCCCCATTCAGAACCCTTTCAACTTCAAAGAGGGTCGCGGGCCACTTCCCTTCGATCAACGGCACAAACTAAATGCCAATTTCGTTTACGAGCTGCCTTGGCTTCGCACAGGGAAAGGCTTCACCGGCGCCCTGTTGGGGGGCTGGCAGGTGAACGGCATCTTGGCCTACCGCTCCGGTCTGCCGATTACGATCGGCGAGGCGGGCTCCGATTTGAACACGGGCGGCTTCACTCCGATTCGGCCTGACCGAATCGCCAATGGAACTGTGTCCAATCCCAGCCGCCAGCAATGGTTTAATCCGCAAGCCTTCCAGCGGGTTACTTGCAACATCCCTGGCCGGCTGGACCTTTGCCACTACGGAAGCTCCGGCGTGGGTATTCTCTACGGCCCGGCCCAGAAGAATGCCGACCTATCGCTCTTCAAAAATTTCAAGATCTACGAAGAGATGCACTTGCAGGTTCGTCTGGAAGCAATTAACGCATTCAACACGCCGTTCTTTGGTACTCCCAACGGCATCGGCTTTGCGGCCAATAATTCAATCAAGCCCGACGGTTCGCTGATGGGTGAAATTCGAACGCTGGCGACGCCGATGCGCACTGTGCAGGTAGGAATGAAACTACAATGGTAATCTCGGGAAACGAATCTCCAATCAGCCGCCGTGGATTTCTCGGCGCGGCGTTGGGTGCCGGCGCCGCGGCGCCGCTGTTGGCGCAACCCGCCCCAAAACTGATTCCTTGGATGTACATGATCTATCCGCTGGAACAGTGGCTGGATGATTATGTGCGCACGCTTGACGCCTGGGAAGAAGGGGGCGTCAAGGGCCTGGTGATTGGGCCGCTCACCTTCTATAAGGAGGTCCCCCGCTTCGATTTCACCTACGCCCGGGCGGGCGACAGACTCGCGACGTTCGTTGCCGATCCGAAAATCTACCAGCGCTATGGTCTGATACCACCCGCACCTGGACCTCGCGATCCGAAGAAGGAAAAGCAACTTCAGGATCTGGTGGCCAATGCCGCCGCTCGCGGTTGGGAAATCCTGTTTTTTGGGCCGGGTCAAACAGGCCAAGCCAAATCCCCCGAACAGGATCCCTTCGGCGCCCTTTCGCTGGCCGCCGGAATTGAGGATACGATGCGCGCCTTTCCTCAGGCAACGGGCGTCCTGATCGACGGCGGCGGCGAGCACCATTATGAACTGGCCTTCCATCATGGTGGTGAACTGCTGGAGATCCGCGACAGCGAAAAACCGGTTCTCCGGCATCTGGGCATGGATATCGGACGCATGGATCGAGGCATCGCTCATCTGCGGAATAGGATGCATCACCTGACGCCGTCCATGGTTCGCTATTACGCGAAGGGCGGAATGATGGGTGGCCTCGACTTATTCGACCTCGACGAAGACGTACTTTACTGGTTCCGTTCGCGTCAGGAAGCGACGATGCAAACGGTGGCAGCCTACCGAAAGCAGATTGACGGGATGGAGCGCAAAGCGAAGTTTGCCACGATCACACGGGCAACTACGTTTTCGCTGCTCACTACGCAGGACTATTCCCGAATTCATCCCTATTTCGACTTCCTTTTCCATAAGCACTACTTTTGGAATCGCGGCTTTGACGGCATGTACGGCACCATCGCCCGCTGGGTGCGAACGATTGGCGAATGGAATCCGGCACTGAGTGAAGAGGATTGTTTCTCAGCCGTACAGTGCTGGTTCGGGCTGAAACTTCCGGGGGTGAAGACGGTTGCGGATATGGATGAGAAGGGTTTTCCGGATGAATTTTTCTCCGAAGTTGTCGCCTCGGAAACGCAGCGTGCGCTGGATGCGGTCGGCGACCCTAATAAAGTGATTGCGTGGGTCTCGACCGGGCGGAATCCCCATGCGGGTGACCCAATGCCGGCACGCGATCTTTATCGGATTTTAAAGGCGTCCCAATCGGCTGGCCTTAAGCGCTTCATCTTCCACCCGGATTTGAACGTGGGCGCGGCAGAATGGGACGTCATCTCCGGATTGTGCGGAAAACGCTGGCACGAAGACCCTTCGGGGTATTGGCCTTTGGATACGCCAAAGCCGGGAACCTGGAACGGCGGACGCAAGCCGAAGTAGACTACATCAGAGCCCGTCCCATGACGTGGTTCGTCAATAAAGGCAGGGCTCCGGGGCGTGATCACGGTATAGTTCCGCGCGATGCCACCCCGGGCTCGATTTTACCCTCATCCCATGCCTGAACCTAAACCCCGGCAGTTGGAGCCACCCAAAACCAGATTCGTCTCTAGTCCGCAAGCAGTTACAACGGAATTAGTGATCCCCCGATTGGTGAACTGCGAAGCAGTTGAAATCCCGGGCCAGTTCAGCAGCTTGGCACGATCCGCGGAATTTGAACTGCCGGATTTAGGCTGAATGATCATCCGGCCTGCGTAGACGTTCCGGCGCATACAACCTCCGAATCGGCATTCCGGCCGAATCCCCAGGTAATACAAAACTCGGACATTCCAAATCACGCGGGCATGACACTATATGGCTAGATGAGCAACCTTCCTGCAATCATTCAAGGCGGCATGGGAGTGGGTGTTTCAAGTTGGCGGCTGGCACGGGCAGTATCCACGCTTGGCCAGCTCGGTGTGGTTTCCGGGACGGCGCTCGATCAGGTGCTGGCAAGACGCCTGCAAGATGGCGATCCCGGCGGACACATGCGCCGCGGTCTCGACCGTTTCCCATTCCCGGAAATGGCCGAACGCATCTGGCGGACATACTACATCCCGGATGGCAAGCACCCAACCGCGTCGTACAAGCCGCTGCCAACACATACCAGGGAGACCCCGCGGGAGTTACAGGAACTTTGCATAGTAGCCAACTTCGTCGAAGTCACCCTCGCGCGGGAGGGCCACGGAAATGCCGTCGGCATCAATTATCTGGAAAAGATCCAGATCCCGCACCTGCCTTCCATTTACGGCGCCATGCTCGCCGGCGTTGACTACGTCCTGATGGGCGCCGGCATACCCCTGAAGATTCCGGGCGTGCTCGATTGTTTCACCAACCACAACACGGCAAGCTACACCCTGCACGTAACCGGTGCGCAAGACGGCGACGACACGACGATGACCTTCGTGCCGCGCGAATTCATGGACCGGGACCTGCCGCGGCTGACCCGGCCCACATTTCTCGCCATCGTGTCTTCCACCACTCTTGCCATCACGCTGCTCAGGAAAGCCAATGGCAAGGTGGACGGCTTCGTCATTGAAGGCGACACGGCGGGCGGCCACAATGCTCCGCCTCGCGGGAAGCTCCAGCTCAACGGTTTTGGCGAACCTATTTACGGCGAGCGCGACAAAGTGGACGTGGAAATACTGCGGAAACTCGGCGTGCCCTTCTGGCTGGCGGGAGGCTATGGCACCGCGGAGCGGCTGCGCGAAGCCTTGGCTGCCGGGGCTGCGGGCGTCCAGGTAGGAACCGCTTTTGCCTTTTGCGCCGAGTCGGGATTGAGGGCCGATTACAAGCAGGCGCTCCTGCGAAAAGCGATTGCCGGCGAGGCCCGCGTATTTACCGATCCACTGGCGTCTCCCACGAATTTCCCGTTCAAGGTGGCACAACTGGAAGGTTCCATTTCAGACCGGGCCGCCTATGATGCCAGGCCTCGCATTTGCGATGCGGGCTATCTGCGCGAGGCTTACAGAACCGCTAGCGGCGAAATCGATTTCCGCTGCCCCGCTGAACCGGTATCCACCTATTTATCAAAAGGCGGAAAGCTGGAGAACACCACCGGCAGGAAATGCGTGTGCAACGCGCTGCTGGCAAATATTGGGCATGCGCAGATCCGCAGCGGCAAGCACTTGGAAAAAGGGCTGGTCACGGCGGGCGACGCATTAACCGGAATCGCACGCTTCGTCACGCCGCATCAATCGGAGTACACTGCGGCGGATGTAATCGCAAACCTGATGAACGCATGATCCGCGGCCGTCGCGGTAACCTGAAGAAGGCGGCACACGCCTAACC
>JANXXV010000208.1 GCA_025350445.1 Bryobacteraceae bacterium
TCGGCCAGAGCCTTTAAATTATAGCTGAAAATGCTCTAACTCAATTGTTCTGGCCCACAAAATTAGAACTGCAGACGGAGCGTGTATTGTATTTCGCGGCCGCGATTTCCTTGCGCTTGCGCCGTCGATCGCCCGAATAGCGGGTTACCGGGCGTCATATTCGGATTGGCCCACATCAACGAGTTGGTCATATTGTAAGCCTCCACCCGGAACTCAAGTTTAAAGCGTTCCCGGATCTGGAAGTTTTTCGAAACGGTGCCGTCCACGTTCCACATGACCGGCCCTGTGACGCCGTCGTACTGGTAGGGGTTCGTGCGCGGAGTAAATGCCGGCAACACCCGGAATGCATCTGTATTGAACCATTTCCCGGGACCGGGACTACCGATCGTGACCTTGTCGCCCGCGATTTCCGCTGCCGGGAACCGCAAAAATTCGCCGGAACGATAAGTGTAGATACCGCTAAGCTGCCATCCTCCCAATGCACCATTCAGTAGCGGATGCATGGACGATCCGAACCGCTTTCCTCTTCCGAAAGGCACTTCGTAAGTCCCGGCAAGGGTAGCGCGGTGCCTGGCGTTGTTTGATCCGAGCCAGAAGACCCGGTTCGCGTACTGCGCGAAATCGTTGAAGAAGGCCTCATTCCGCTCCTGGTTGTAGTTATACGCAAACAACACGCTCGCGCCCGCGGCGTAACTGCGTTGAACGCGCAGTTGTAATGCCTGGTATCGCGAACGCCAGTCGCTCACGTTATTGACCGTCAGGCTGTCGTACTGCGGGTACGGCCGCAGCAAACTGCCTCTCGCGACTGTACGCTGATTCCGCAGCGCACCCGGAAATACATCCGGCGTCAGGTAGTTGAAAAAGGGGTTTGGGACATTCTGAGAGAGTTGCGCTTTGAGGGAATAAGTGAGGTTGGGGTCCACCAGGTTCACCGGCAGATCGTGCGGGACGTTGCGGCCGATATTCATGAACCAGGTCGCGTCCAGCTTGAACTGCCCTGGCATCTCGCGCATGAGCGTGAAATTTATGCGATCGTTGATCTGCTGCTTATAGTCCTGATTGGCCCAGTTCGCAGCGTTGCCGGCGTTGGTGTAAGGCCCGAGAGTTTTACCGATCGGCAACTGCAAAGGATTCGAGCCGCTCGGGAACGGGTTGGAAAGAAATGCCTGCGGCCGGCCTTCAACGGTTGGCTGAGGCGTCGAGGTCTGACTGAATCCCGAGCACCACTGGCAGGCGCCCAACGTGTTGGCGCTCGTCGTCCCTTGTCCTACGATAACCGGTACGGCGTATCGAGCGAAGCCAACGTTTACCGCAGTCTTATCGTTCACCCGAATAGCGGCGCCGATGCGGGGAAGGAAGATATTCTTTTGGGTCACAAAAGGCTTTTTGTGATTGCTGTCAGTAAATACCCAGGCGCCGTTATACTTCGGCGTCGACAGGGCCAGCAGGTCGGCCGGAATCGCGAGAGGCGACTTCTGGATCGCCGCGTTCGGCCTCGAAAGATCGAGGAATCGGGAGAAGATGTTCCGATCGTCGTAAGGACCAGACTCCCACTCGTGCCGCAAGCCGAGGTTCAGCGTCACACGCCGGCTGATCTTCCAGTCGTCGTGAATAAACGTTCCGACGAAGGGAGAACGCATCGTCTGGAACGGAAACCCTTTCGCCGAGGACCGGTTGTCAATTGCGCCCAGGAGAAACGATGCGTGAGCGTCGCCGGAAAAAAGCGTATTCGGATTTAGATATGTGTCGGCTGTCGAATCCGGATAGAAATTGAAGCTCATCAGGTTCGGAAATATGCCGATACCCACGTGGTACCGGTATTCGGAACCCGCTTTGAGATAGTGGGAGCCGCGCACCTGCGATATCTTGCCGCTGGCCGCGTAGTGATGTGGATGCTGGAACCAGTAGCTACCCTTTCCGTAGCTGGAACTGGTCTGGCCGTTGATATTGATATTGGGATAGTAGACCAGCGGCATGTCGGCAACATACGGCGTATACCAGGGATTATTCGGCCAGAACTCCGCCAGCCCTTTCTCGCCGACAGCGTAATCAGGCGCCGAGTAATCGTCCTCCAGCATGGAATAACTGCCGCGGAAGTTCAACACAGTCCGTGCAGATACCGCATATACCAGGTCGCCTGCAATGTTCCGGGAATTCATGATGCCGCCGTTATCGTTCGGCATTGCACGCGAATTATTAGGTGTGTAGTTGCCCTGATCCAGCGTAGTCCTGAACTGCGAGTATCGTCCGAAGACCTTCAACTTATCCGTGATGTTGTAATCGGTACGGTTGGAGAAGTTCGCGTTTTTCATCGGCCACGGATAGGAGGCCTTGAAATTGTTGGAACCCGACAAATCGTCGCCCGGATTGTTCGGGCCCCAGAAGTCCTTCATGATGCGGCGGGCGGTCGGGTCGATGCGGCTTGCCGGAATGATATTGCCGGCGAACGGTTGGCGTGTGGCCGTATTGGTCGCGACATTCAACACTGTTGTGGCCGGATCGTAGATCATCCGCGGACTTCCGTTGCGGTTCAAAGATCGCGAGAAGTCGCCGGTTCGCTCCAGTTCCGTCGGCATTGTTCGCACGGCGTCCCTCGGCTCTTTGGTTCTCCACCCTTCATACGTGAAGAAGTTGAAGAGTTTGTTCTTCTTGATGGGTCCCCCGACGGTGCCGCCCCAAATGTGATTGCGAATGAAGTTCGGCGTTCTGTTGGTGGGATTCAGGACTGCGTTGAAGGCAGGGTTCCGGCCGAAGTAGTACGCTGTTCCGTGAATCTCGTTAGTGCCCGATTTAGTCGAGACCGACAATACGCCGCCTGCGGTGTGCCCAAACTCCGCATCAACCGAATTCTGCTGAACCGAAAACTCCTGCACCGAATCCATAGGCGGCGAGTAAGATCCCTTGGGACCAATTTGAATTGGCGCGCCATCGAGCAGCAGATCGTTCTTCTGGCTGGTGTTGCCGCCAACGTCTATGGTGGACGACGACCACATGAAGAAGGGATTACGCTCTGCAAAGTAGCGGTTCAC
>JANXXV010000239.1 GCA_025350445.1 Bryobacteraceae bacterium
TTTCCAGCAGTCCAGAGGGCCACGTGAACGCGCCACTCCATCTCCGGGTCAACGCCGTCGCCGGCTTGCACGCCGCGGGCATATGCCTGCTTGAAGACAGGGTCCGCGCGAAAGCTCTGATTGTGGACGGTGAACAGTCCGTCGCGAGCGTAATGCTCGCGCGACCGCGGATGGAACACCGCATAGCCTATCGAGCGCAAATACCTTCCTACCCACCGCTTCAGCATTCTGGTCACACCGTAACACACGGCGCGAATCTACTACTCTAGAGGGAGTGAGCAAAATTCTCATGGTGGCCTCGGAAGCCACCCCTTTCGCGAAGACAGGCGGTCTGGCGGATGTAATCGGCGCTCTGCCCAGAGCCCTCAAATCGCAGGGCCATGAACCCGCCGTAGTGCTTCCGCTCTACGCCAGTGCCGAAAAAGTTCTGCCGGCATCCTCCCGTGTCTACGACGGTTTGTCACTCTGGCTTGGGTCCACACGATGGAGCGCCGATATTAGACTGCTGACGCATGATGGCGTCGCATTCTACTTCGTGGATTGCCCGCCGCTCTACGGGCGCGATGGGATCTACGGGACCCAGGCCGGTGACTACCCGGACAACCACATTCGCTTCGCCGCTCTCTGTTACGCCGCGCTCGGCATCGCGCGCTATCTGTTCCGGCCTGACATTATTCATTGCCACGATTGGCAAACTGCCGCACTGGCGCCGCTGCTGAAGTTCCGTTTTCAGGGCGATCCCACCTTCATGGCGATGAAGACGCTGCTCACCATTCATAATCTCGGCTATCAAGGGCTGTTCGGCAGGTCCGCGCTCACCGGGATTGGCCTTGACGACAAACTGTTTCAGCCGCGCGCTCTGGAATTCTATGGCATGGTCAATCTGCTGAAAGGAGGCATCCTTTTTAGCGATGCGCTCAGCACGGTCAGCAAGGGTTACGCCAAGGAGATTCAGACTCCGAAGCACGGCTTCGGCCTTGACGATTTGCTGAGAGCACGCGCCGGTTCGCTCACCGGCATTGTAAACGGCGTCGACTATACCGAATGGAACCCGGAGCACGATACCCACATCGCCGCCAACTACACCGCCGCCGATTTCTCGGGCAAGCAAGCATGCAAGCGCGACCTGCTTGACACGTTCGGCCTGCCTGCGGGCGAGGTGGAAATGGACCGTCCGCTCATCGGAATCGTATCGCGTTTCGCCGGTCAAAAAGGCTTCGATCTGATTGAGGACATCGCGCCGGATCTGACCGCCGAGGACGTCTCGCTGGTGGTGATCGGCAGCGGAGACGCGCGCTACGAAAACGTATTCCGATCTCTCGCCGCCGCGCATCCGAATCGCTTCGCGGTAAAGGTGGCCTACAGCGAAGCGATCGCGCACAAGGTGGAAGCGGGTGCCGATATGTTCCTGATGCCCAGTCGTTATGAGCCGTGCGGGCTCAATCAAATCTACAGCTTACGTTACGGCACGGTCCCCATCGTTCGCGCGACCGGGGGGCTTGATGATACTATCGATGAAGAGACGGGTTTCAAGTTTCGGGAATACTCTGGATCGGCTCTGCTGGATGCGGTCCGCGCCGCCCTTACCGCCTATCGCGACAAGAAAAACTGGCGTGAAATGATGGTGAACGGAATGAAGAAGAATTTTTCCTGGGATGCTTCGGCTGCGGAATACAGCGCATTGTACCGGCGTTTAATTGGGTGAATCCTTTGGCTCGGCTCAACCATCTTTACAATTACGGAGAAGAGATTATGGCTGGTGATAACACGCTTACTTTCAACGAAGCGGACTTTGAAAAAGATGTATTGCATTCGGAAGTGCCCGTCCTGGTGGACTTCTGGGCCGAATGGTGCGGACCTTGCCGTCAGATGACGCCTACCGTGGATGCCATCGCCACTGAAAACCTGGGCAAGGTGAAGGTCGGAAAGCTGAATGTGGACCATAACGGCGCCACCGCGGCCCGCTACCAGGTGCGCGGTATTCCTACTCTGCTTTTGTTCAAAGGCGGGAAGATCGTCGAACAGCGCGTGGGAACCATGGGCAAGGCGGACATGCAGAAGATGCTCGACGCTCACGCCGACGCAGCAGTCTAAATTCCGGGCGAAGATTTCGAAGGCCAGGATACGCGGCAATCGCGGCTCCTGGCCTTTTTGGCTTTTACCCGGGCCACGCCGTTACCGCACCCTCGGAAGCGCTTGAAACGTGCGAGACGTACTTAGCGAAGACCCCCGAGGAGTAACGAAGTTTCGGAGCCGTCCAAACCGCTAACCTTTGCTTCACTACCTCCGGATCTACTTCCAGGTTAATTGTCTGATTCTCGATATCGATCGAAACGATGTCCCCTTCATGCACCGCCGCAATCGGGCCGCCGTTCTGCGCTTCCGGGGCGATATGTCCAACCATGAATCCGCGGGTGGCGCCGCTGAAGCGCCCGTCGGTCACCATCGCCACCGTATCGGACAGGCCCGCGCCGACAATCGCGCCCGTTACACCCAGCATCTCCCGCATTCCAGGCCCGCCGCGCGGCCCTTCATAGCGGATCACCACCACATCGTTCGGCTTGATTTCGCCGCGCAGCACCGCCTGCATGGCATTCTCTTCGCAATCGAACACGCGCGCCGGTCCGCGCTGGCCCTTCCGCGCAATTCCGGTCACTTTGATCACGCAGCCGTCCGGCGCCAGCGATCCGCGCAGAATCACCAGCCCGCCTGACTTCTTGATTGGATTATCCAGCGCCCGAATCACCTCCTGGCCCGGAGTCTCCTTGGCCAGCGCCGCTTCTTCGGCAAACGTTTTCCCGGTGATGGTCTTCGACGATCCCTTGACGTATCCGCCGTCCGCCAGCCGTTGCGCAATCACGCCGATACCGCCGGCCTTGTCCACGTCCACCGCCACGAACCGGCCCGCCGGTTTCAAGTCCACCAGCAGCGGAGTGCGGTTGCTGATCGTCTGGAAATCGTCGATCTTCAAATCGATCCCGGCTTCTCTTGCCATCGCCAACAGGTGTAGCACTGCATTCGTCGAGCCGCCGGTTGCCGCCACCGAAGCAATGGCGTTGTCGAAGGCTTGCCGGTCCACAATATCCCGCGGCTTAATATCGTTCTTCACCGCGTCCATGATAATTTGTCCGCAACGAAACGCCACGTCGTTCTTTCGCGGATCCACCTGAGGAACCGACGCCGTCCCCATTGGCGAAAGTCCAATGATTTCCATCACCGTCGCCATCGTATTCGCCGTAAACTGCCCGCCGCACGCCCCTGCGCCCGGGCACGCCGCATTTTCCACGGCAAGCAATTCCAGGTCGGAGATTTTGCCTGCGGCATTCGCGCCGACGGCTTCAAAGACGTCCTGGATCGTCAGGTCTTTGCCGCCCAGCTTTCCTGGCATAATCGACCCGCCGTATAGCACCAGGCCCGGCACATTCAGCCGCAACAAGGCCATCGCCGCCCCGGGTATAGTCTTGTCGCAGGCCACCAGCGCGATGATCCCATCGAACATGTGGCCGCGGCCTACCAGTTCGATAGAATCGGCAATCACTTCGCGGCTCACCAGCGATGCCTTCATGCCCTCGGTGCCCATGGTCACACCGTCGCTGATGGCGATGGTATTGAATTCCATCGGCGTGCCGCCGGCGGCGCGGACTCCCTGTTTCACTTTCTCGGCCAGATCGCGGAGGTTGAGGTTGCACGGCATGGTTTCAATCCACGTGTTCGCAATGCCGATGATCGGCTTCTTCAGGTCCTCGTCCGTGTATCCCACCGCTTTCAACATGGAACGGGCGGGCGCGCGGTCTCGCCCCTGGGTAATGGTGTAGCTGTTGAGTTGCTTCATGAAGCATCTATCTTACTAAAACCTTTCATTACGCTAAAAGCTTTCATTACGCCGCAACAAGCTGTCCTTATGCCGGTCTGGCTCAAATGGGGGTATAGAATTGAATATGTTTCCTGGGTAACTAAGCGGAATCATCTAGTTACAAATTTGAGAACCTGAAGTACCATCAGGTTTGTACGCCCATGTCTAATCGTTTCGATTCGTCGCGGCTGCCCCCCATCCTGCGTGAAGAAAACGACTTAGCCTTGTCCTCGATCCAGATCGAGGAAGTAATGGCCCGGATTTACGAGCGGGGGAACTGGCTGATGAAGCGGTTTGTACTCGGCCACCTGCTGATCGCCGTAGTCCTTTCGACGGCCTACAAGACTTACGCCGCCACCTCAATCGTTGGGCTCTTCGCGTTTCTGCTGTTTTTTATACCCGTCACTTTTCTTCCCAGAAGTTCCATCACGCGCGTGCTATGCGGTATTTCGCTCCAAACGCTCGTAGCCTTGCACATCTACCAAATGCACGGCATCGCTGAGATGCACCTGTTCTTTTTCACCGCATTCACGATGATGATTGTGTACTATGATTGGGCCAGCATGCTGCCCGGCGCACTGCTGATCATGGCGCAGCGCTTTGCCTTTGCCGTCCTGCACAATTCCGGATACAACTTGTACTTTTTTGAGAAACCGTATGTCGAGTTCCGGGAGTTGTGGTTTTACTTTGCGATTGCTATTGGCCATGTGGCGATTTGCGGGTGGTGGGCGCAGTTGCTGCGGAAACAAGCGTTGAACGACGCCCAACAACAGCAACAGATCGCCGAAAGCCGGAAACAAATCGAAGACCAACTCGCCATCACGCGGAACTCGGAAGCCGCCCTTCAGGAAGCCACGCGGGACCTGCTCAGCACCCAGCACTTGCTCGAGATCGACATTCAGGCGCGGCAACATGCGCAGCAGACTCTAAGGGAAAAGGAGGAGATCCTCCGCTCGGTGCTAAGCAATCTGGTGGATGCTGTTATCGTCGCCGACAAGGACAATCGGTTCCTGGTTTACAATCCGGCGGCCGAGCGAATGTTTGGACCGCAGGTGCCCGATATTCCGGCTACCGATTGGGCGCAAGAGTATGTCTTCTCACGGGCCGGCACCTCCACCATCATGTCGTCCGAGGAGATGCCGCTGGCGCGGGCCATGAAGGGCCATGATGTGGACGATATGGAACTTCTGGTCCAGATGCCGACTACCGCGGAAAGCTTCTGGATTACGGTGAATGCAAGACCATTACGGGATCATCGCGGCAAGGTCTGCGGCGGCGTATTGGTCTGCCGCGATCTTACCGAGCGCAAGCTGGCTGAAGAGGCGCTCTACGAAAGCGAGAAGCAGTTGCGCCAGGCGCAGAAGATGGAGGCGGTGGGACGGCTCGCCGGCGGGGTGGCGCACGATTTCAACAACCTGCTCACGGTGATCGCGGGTTACAGTAACCTGCTCTTCTACGATCCGAACTGCAATGACGAACAGCGCGACCACGCCGAGCAGATTCAACAGGCCGCCGAACGCGCCGCGGCGCTAACCGGACAGTTGTTGACCTTCAGCCGTAAACAGGTGGTCCGGAACAGGGCCGTCCACTTGAACACCACCCTTGAAGGCATCGGCAACATGCTCCGCAGGCTGGCTGGTGAAGATATAGAACTCGTCTACCGGCTGAACCCGGAACTTGGCGCGGTCATTGCCGATCCCGGGCAGATCGAGCAGGTGATCATGAATCTTGCCATCAACGCGCGGGACGCCATGCTCGGCGGCGGTAAGCTGCTATTTGAGACTCGCAACGTCGTCGTCGACAACAGCCGGCTTGCTCATAACCCGGAAATCGAACCAGGACTTTATGCGCTGCTCACTGTGACCGATTCCGGATGCGGGATGAGCGCCGAAACACAGGCGCAGATTTTCGAACCGTTCTTCACTACCAAGGAAAAAGGGAAGGGCACCGGCCTGGGGCTGTCGATCGTCTACGGCATCGTCCAACAAAGCGGCGGCTATATTACTGTAACCAGCCGCGTGGGCCATGGCTCTACGTTCGCAATTTACCTTCCGCTTTCGGCCGAAGAGGTGGTCGTTCTGGAACCGGAAATCACCGTGGCGGCATTTACAGGGGGCACCGAAACCATTCTGCTTGTCGAGGATGAAGCGGCGGTGCGGTTGTTGGTCCGCAACGTACTTACACAACATGGATACCGCGTCCTGGAGGCGTCCTGCGGAGCGGAGGCACTCAGCATTTGCGAGTCTTATCAGGGCCCGGTGCACCTGGTTCTCACCGACGTGGTGATGCCCGGCCTGAAAGGTCCGGAACTGGTGGACCGTCTGCGCCGGCGCATCCCTAACGCCCGCATCCTCTATATCTCCGGTTACACCGATAACGCCATCGAATACTTCCGCCACGCCGAGCATAACAACGCGTTTCTCGCCAAGCCCTTCAGCCTTGACGAGGTCTTGAAGAAGGTTCGCGAAGTACTGAATCCCGCCAGTCCGGTTGGCGTTCCTACTCCTCTACACTAATAAGTAGTGTAGAGTCGGCGAATTAGCTGGACAGATCGCATACTACGGTTCCGCGCAAAATCTGCGTTAACCGGCGTTGATCGGGAGCTAATACCGGGCGGCACATCATTATTGGCCGTGGATGGACGCGGATCAACGCGGATTTTGGGGTGAGCCCCTCGGGTGAGATACGCCTTGGCCTGTCCAGCTATTTCCTGGACACTACAATAGAGAATGCGCATTCTAGCCATCCACGCCCACCCCGACGACGTTGAGATCCTGGCCGGCGGCACGCTCGCGCAACTCTCCGAGGGAGGGCATCAACTGACCATCGTCAGCATGACTCCCGGCGATTGCGGATCGAAACATCACTCGCCGGAAGTTATCGCGGCCATCCGCCGCATAGAAGCCAAAACGGCTGCGGCGTCGATCGGCGCCGAATACATCTGTGCTGAGTTCCGGGACATGGCCATTTTCAACGACGACCCCGCCCGCCGCAAGACCACCGAAATACTGCGCCGCGCGCAGCCTGAGATTGTGATCACCGCCTCACCGGCCGACTACCATTGCGATCATGAAACCACCAGCGTTCTGGTTCGCGACGCTTGCTTTGCCGCACCCGCTCCGAACTATACTTGCGGCACAGCCGAGCCGCTTCCGGCTATTCCACACCTCTATTTCATGGATTCCGTCGGGGCTTTGGACCGCGACGGGCGTCCGATCCAGCCGGATTTCATCGTCGATGTCAGTGGCACGTTCGACCGGAAGAAGCGCATGCTCGCGTGCCACGAAAGCCAGAGGCTTTGGCTAAAGGAACACCACGGCATGGATAACTATCTGGAGACGATGGAAAAGTGGACTCGGGAGCGGGGTAGGGACGCCCATGTTGCCTACGGGGAAGGTTTTCGGCGATATCCAGGCCACCCCTATCCTCAGACGGAACTGCTGGCGGAATTGCTTGGCCCTGTACTGCTTGGTTCGGTTAAGACCGGAACTTTCTGGGAGCGAGCAGCGCCGCTCCGGCAGCCAGCATTGTGAGTGTGCCGGGTTCCGGAACCGAAGCGACATCGGTCAACACGGCTGAGGCAACTGCTATCAGTTGCGGGTCTAGCCGGAATGCCCGGGTTTGTCCCTGGTAGGCGCCGGCGCCCACAATCTGCCCGTTGTCGTTAATCGCGTAGGCTTGATTCAATTCCCATCCGGAATCTTTGGGAATGAAGGAATTCAAGTCCAGAAGGCCACCGCCCATCCAAAGAAAGGCGTGGGAATTTTCAGACTCCGGAACGTAGGAATATCCTACAATGTCTCCCGAGCTGTTAATTCCGTAGGCGGAACTGGAACTGCCTCCCAGGGTGCCGAGGTCTTGCATTACCCCTCCGGTCCAGACAAATCCATGCAAAAATCCTTGCGGCGAAGCCGAGGCGCCCACTACTTGGCCCAGGTCGTTAATACCCATTCCGTAGCTGTTCCCGCCCAGCGTGCCGATGTCCGTCATTCCCGTTGCATCGTCCCAACGAAACGCATGGAAACCGCCGTCCGCGGTGGAGGAATATCCGGCCACCTGATTTTGGTTGTTGACGCCGTAAGCTGAACTCCACGAACCATTTCCCAGAGTGCCTAGATCGGTCAACCGACCGTTGCGGGACAGAAATGCGTGCGCATCGCCCGAACTAAGACTCGCATTTCCGGCAACCGAACCGGCATCGTTGATCGCCAGCGCGTAGCTGTCGGCGCCTCCAAGAGTGCCCAGGTTGCTGAACATGCCGCCAGTCCATACAGTCGCCTGAGCGCCGGACATCGAGTACACCGTACCCGCCGCCTGGCCGGAATTGTTGATCCCGTTGGCTTGGCTGCTCGTAGCGCCTGTGGCGTTCAGTGCGGACATCGAGCCACCCGATGACACGAACGCAGTATCGGCGCCCGAGGACGACCTTGCCGATCCGACCGCGGCGCCCTGACTATTTACTCCGAAGGCCGTACTTTGAGATCCGCCCAGGGTGCCCAGGTCGGTGACAACAAACAGCGGAGACGCTGCAAGACGAACTGCGATAAAAAGAGCTGACAGCACGACCGCTGAAGAACGCATAAGTTTCCGGAAGCACGGAAATCCGAGTATCCCACAAGTAATTAAAGATTGAAATACCCCCAAAAGCGTTGTGGGCAATATTGCTGCGTCCCATCATAATCAAACCTTAGTGCGGGGTTAAGGTATGATGGCCGTCCCGTGGCTGATTCCATTTCACTCGATCGTGGCCGGATGATCGGAGGTCTTTCGATCCTGGTACTCCTCTATCTCGCAATCGTCTATCTGATCCCCAAACCCACCCAGATCGCGCCGGACGGCTGGCGCTTATTCGGTCTTTTCACGGCAACTGTCGCGGGTCTCATTCTGCAACCCGTGCCGGGTGGCGCGCTTGTCCTTACGGCGGTCACGCTATGTCCGGTCCTGGCGGGAATGAAGATTGAGAAAGCGCTGTCGGGTTACTCGGAAGCGAACGTGTGGCTGGTGCTGGCTGCGTTTTTCATCTCCCGTTCGCTTCTTAATACCGGTCTTGCCCGCCGGATCGCGCTCTTTTTTGTGCGCCGGTTCGGCGGCAGTTCTCTGGGCGTCTGCTACTCGCTCGCGCTGTCGGACATGGTGCTTGCGACTATGATTCCTTCCAATGGGGCGCGGTCCGGCGGCGTTACGTTGCCTATCGTCCGCTCCATCGCGGAGCTTTATGGATCGAAGCCGGGCGAAACCGCCGGGCTGCTCGGTTCGTTCCTGATTACCGCGGTCTACCAGAGCGTCTGTATCTCTTCGGCGATGTTCTTTACCGGCCAGGCCAGCAACCCGATTGCCGCGCAGATGGCTACCAATATGGGATTCACGGTCACTTGGTCCAGTTGGTTTCTGGCAGGCATCGTGCCCGGACTGTGTTCACTTCTGGCGGTGCCTTGGATTATCCAGAAAATGAACCCTCCGGAGATCCGCAGTACGCCGGAAGCCGCCGCCTTCGCCAGGCGCGAACTGGCGGCGATGGGGCCAATGAACAATAACGAGTGGATTCTCACCGCCGTTTTTGTCACCGTCTGTGGATTCTGGATCACCGCGGGCTGGCACAAGATGGACATTACAGTGACGGCGTTGATCGGCAGCATGGCGTTGTTGCTCACCGGAGTGCTCACCTGGGAAGACGTGAGGAGTGAGAAAGCCGCCTGGGAAATGTTTATCTGGTACGGCGGACTGGTGATGATGGGAAAGGCGCTGAACGAAGCCAAGGTCAGCACGGTTTTCGCAAACTATGTGGCCGGCTCGTTCCATTCCACCGGCTGGGTTCTGTTGTTCGTGGTTGCGTTGCTGATTTACTTTTACGCGCACTATGCCTTCGCCAGCATTACCGCGCACCTGTTGGCCATGTTCCCGCCGTTCCTTGCCGTTCTGCTGGCCAAGGGTGCGCCCATCGGCTTGACAGTCTTCGCGTTCGCCACGTTCGTCAACTTCTCATCGGGGTTGACGAACTACGGAACTACTCCGGCGCCGATGTTCTTTGCCCAGGACTACGTCTCCCTGCGGCGCTGGTGGAAGGTCGGACTGGTCGCCTCCTTCGTCAACATCGCGATCTGGGGCACCATAGGTTTCTCGTGGTGGAAGTTGATCGGCATCTGGTAAGAGATTAGGACGATTGCCATCGATCAGCATGCCAATCATCAGGCCCATTCGCACTCCGCCATCTGGAGCCCCGCCTGTCTTTATCTCAAATAAAAGCGTAAGAAACTTGTGACTGCCGTTCCATGGTGCAGCGCGTTGATATATCATGACTCTGCTGGAGAGGAATCACCATGAAACGTAGAGAATTATTCGCTCTTGCGGCCGGCGCCGCAGTTGCGGCTGTGGCGGCGCCGCGGATTGACCCTGGACGGATCAAGATCCGGAAAGTGGGGAAAGTGGAAACCGTCTTCGATTCGCCCGGTCCGCAGCCGAACGGATTGCAGGCTACTAAAGATGGTCTTTGGATTATGGATCAGGGCGCGGGCAACAAAGCCTATCTGGTGGATTACGATAAGGGCAAAGTGTTGCGCGGGTTCGAGACTGAGACGGAGAAATCGAGCGGCATCACTTTCGACGGCGATGCGCTTTGGGTCGGCTCCACTTACAGCCGCGAGATTGTGCGCATAAGCGCCACCACCGGAAAGGCGTTGGAGCGGCACTTCACGCCCGGGGCCGGCGTGATCTACAAAATGCAGGGCGACGCACCGGGACGCAGCAGCCCGCTGGCGAAGTCGAGGCCAAAGCCAAAACCTGCGGCCTCGGCGACTCCGCAGGTTGGTGGATTTCAGGCCGGCGAGGTTCTTGGGTCGAAGGCACTGGGTACCGGCGCGCATGGCCAGGAGTGGCGCGATGGAAAGCTGTGGTTCGCCGTGCCTCCCTCCCGTGAGATATATCGCGTGGACCCGAAAACGTGGGTGGTGGAAACCAAATTTCCCGCGGCGGGCAATCGTCCGCATGGCATCGGTTGGGAGGGGAAGTACCTCTGGGCAGCCGATTCCAACTTGAACGCGTTCTTCAAGCATGACCCCGAGACTGGTGAGATGGTGGAGCGGATTCAGTTGGCTGATTCCGATCCTCTGCCGCACGGTATGACCATCTGGCAGGGATGGATGTGGTACTGCGACGACGTGGGCGTTGTGTGCCGTTTGAAACTTTCGTAAGAGGAGAATATGCGCCGAATTTCAATACTGTTTGGGGTACTCGCGCTGTCGCTGAATGCGCAGACGGTGAAGATTGTGGTTCAGAATCCGGCGGTGCTGCGGGAAATCCAGGCGAAGGGCAGCCTCCCTCCGCAGGTTCACCTGGTTGCTGCATCCGGCGCCGACCTGGCGAGGGAGATGGTGGACGCCGACGCATACGTAGGCGGCCCGCTACGCGCGGACGAAATGAAGGCGGCGAAGAAGCTGCGCTGGGTGCAATCGTGGGGCGCGGGCGTCGAAGGCTTTCTATTCCTCTCCGGCAATACTATGTTGCGGGACAGCAATATTGTGCTTACAAACAACCGCATTGTGGAAGGGCCGGAGCTTGCGGATCACGCATTTGCCATGTTGCTGAATTTGACCCGCCAGTTGCCGCGCTTTGCGGCAAACAAGGATAAAGAACTGTGGCAGGGAAATAGCACGGGCATTATCGCGCTGAAGGATAAGACGGCGGTTGTCATCGGCGTGGGCGGCGCGGGCTTCAACATCGCCACCCGCGCGTGGGCGTTCGGGATGAACGTGATTGGCGTGGACCCGCAGGACTACCCGTCCTCTCCCATCGTCAAGCGGTATGTGAAGCCGGATCAGTTGGACGAAGTTCTCCCGCTGGCGGATGTGGTCTTCGTCTCGGCGCCGCACACAGAACAAAGCCACCGCATGGTGGGAAAGAAAGAGTTCGAGCTGATGAAGCAAGACGCGTATTTCATCGCGGTGAGCCGCGGCGGCTTGTATGATATCGACGGTCTGGTGAAAGCCCTGGATTCAAAGCGGCTAGCGGGAGCGGGGGTGGATGTGACCGACCCCGAACCGCTGCCGAAAGGCCATCCGCTTTGGAAGTTTAACAACGCGATCATCACCCCTCACGTAGCCGGGCGATCCGATGTGGATTTTGCGAATATGGCCGGAACGGCGCGGGAGAACATCAAGCGCTTTGTGGCGGGCCAACCGCTGGTAAACGTCGTCGACAAGCAGAAGGGCTATTAGGTCCGTGACCGCGGGCGCGGCGCGGACCGCGATCGTAACGGGCGCGAGCCGGGGAATTGGCCGCGCCATTGCGCTTCGTCTGGCACGGGATGGTTTTGGCGTGGTGCTGTGCGCCCGCGACCAGGTCGCACTGGACGAAGCGGTCAGCGAAATCGAAGATTCGGGTGGTTCCGCCTTGGCCGTTGCCCGGGATCTTCGTTTGCCGGAATCGCCCGCGTTACTTGCGGCGGCGGCCGTGAACGCGTTTGGCCGTATCGATGTCGTGGTTAATAACGCGGGCGCTACCAAGCGTGGGGATTTTGAGCTTCTTACCGACGATGACTGGGCTGATGGATTTGCACTGAAGTTTTTCGGAGCAGTCCGGCTCACTCGCGCCGCGTGGCCGGAACTCAAGCGGCAAGCGGGTTCCGTGGTGAACATCGCAGGGGTGGGCGGGCGTACGCCGGGGCCTCAATTCACCATTGGCGGATCGGTGAACGCCGCACTGTTGTCTTTCACCAAAGCACTGGCAGACCTCGGCGTTCGGGACGGCGTTCAGGTGAATGCCATCAATCCGGGTCCGGTGCGCACCGGCCGCCTGGTTCGGCGTTTGGAGGCGGATGCGGCGGAGAAGGGGATTGATCCGGCGGCCGCCGCGGAGGCACTTGTGAGGTCCGCGAACATTACCCGGCTTGGAGAGACGGAGGACATTGCTTCCCTGGTTTCGTTTATCGTCAACCCTGGCGGGCGGTTGTTGCAAGGATCGTTGATCGACATGGATGGCGGCCAGACGAAAACTATTTGATCCGGGGCGCCGCTTGTCGCGGCACGGCAGAAATGCCTTAGCTGGGTATATGCTTCACTCGGGTAATTGCTATGGCAGCAGCCCGGGTGGGGCGCTCCCCCTGGACCGCGCGGGACGCCATCGTCCCGCTTCCGCAGCCGGACGACGGTTCAAATGCGCCAGCCACACGAAATGCTTGCGAGACTTGGCCTCGAGGGGTGGACAAAGGATCGCTACTAATAACGCAGACCGGGCGAGACCGGCTGACGGACGCGCAGCATAAACCGCGGATTCGATGGCCTCCCTCGCAACACACGGATAACCCTAAAAACAGCAGTTGGACTGTTCGAGCGTGGATCGCGCCTGTCGAATCAGATACTTTCAACTGCTGCGCAGTTCACCTCTTGGGTGAAAAGGCGCCGTGCTTCCGAATAGTTCAGGACAATGGGTATTTTGGGTTTTAG
>JANXXV010000138.1 GCA_025350445.1 Bryobacteraceae bacterium
TGCCGGTCCATGACGCGATTGCAGATCTTCTGCACCGCGATGGCGGTTAGAGGCGTTTCGGGAGAGGGCTTCCAGACGATTACGTCGCCGCAGACGGCTGCGATCAGGGCGTTCCAGGACCAGACGGCGACCGGGAAGTTGAAGGCGCTGATTACGCCCACTATGCCAAGCGGGTGCCACTGTTCGTACATGCGGTGGCGCGGACGTTCGCTGTGCATGGTCAAGCCGTGGAGCTGGCGTGAGAGGCCTACGGCGAAGTCCGCAATGTCGATCATCTCCTGCACTTCGCCCAACCCCTCCTGCAGGCTCTTGCCCATTTCCAGCGAGACCAGCGTGCCCAGATCCTGTTTGTATTTGCGAAGTTCATCGCCGATTTCACGGACGATTGCGCCGCGTTTCGGAGCTGGACACATGCGCCATTTCCCGAAGGCTTTTGCGGCTTCGTAGAGGACGTCGTCGTAATCTTCTTCTACCGCCATGCGGACTTTAGCGATGGGGGCGCCTTCGCTGGGGTCGAACGAGACAAGTTCGCCGCCGCCGGGCTCTTCAATCCATGGACCGAAAGACGCGCCGGAATTGACGGGTTCAATTTCTAAGCGCGCGAGAGTTCGTTGGCGGATTTCTAATTCATTGCCAGCCATGAGAAGGCCTCCGGTCCGGTGGCGAAGCGACGGCCCGCCGCCTGGGCGACGGTGCGGATGCGTTCGACGATTTGGGATTGAAATGCGGGTTCCAGCCAGTGTTGCTGATTGTGTAAGCGGCTGATGCGATGGGCGGCTTCGCGCGTGGTGGCGCCTGTTCGCTTGGTGGAGCGGATGTGGAGCGGGTCGCCAATGATGTGGTTGATGGTGGCATCAATGGCCGCCGCAGCGAGGTTTTCGGGATTGCAGGGGAGCAGCGGGGCCAGGGTTGCGTAGGTGTCGATGCCTTCGGCTTGCAGGGCGCGGATTGTTTGGAGTCTTGAGTCGAGCGTGGCGCAGCGTGGCTCGTAGCGGCGGCGGACTTCTTCGTCATCGGTGGTGAGCGAGAAGCTGACGCGTAGTCTGGTGCACCGGGCGAGGGCTTGGAGTTTATTGAGGTCGCGGAGGATTAGCGGGCCCCGCGTTTGAATGGTGAAGATTGCCGGCGGGTTCGCGATCAGGGCGCCGAGGATTTGCGGCATCGCGCATTCCTCTTCTTCGGCTGGTTGGTAGGGATCGACCAGCGGCGAGCAATAGATCACTTGATCTTGGCGCAGTGCGCGCGCCAGGAGTGCGGCGGCGTTGGTTTTGAAGGTGGTGAACCGGCCCCAGCGCTGCCAGTCTTCGGGCTTGAGTCCGCCATAAATGCCCAGGGTTGGGACGTAGCAATAAGTGCAGCCGAAGGTGCAATTGCGCGCGGGTGTCAGGGAGTGAGTGAAGCCGGCCTGGGCTATAAACCCGGTGGTCTTACTAAGAATGCCGCGGGCTTCGGCGTGCAGGATGGGAAAGGGCCGGGTCACTGCATTCATTTTACGGCTACCAGCAGGTTGCTTAGATCGTGACGGGTGAGCAGGCGTCCTTTCAAGATCACGGCGTCGATTTTTTGCGTGTTTTGGATGTCGGTCAACGGGTTGGCATTCAGCAGAATGAGGTCGGCGAGTTTTCCTTTTTGGATGGTGCCTTGCGTAGCTTCGAGTCCTAGAAACCGCGCGGGGTTCAGCGTGGCGGTTTGGATGGCTTCCAGCGGCGTCATGCCGGCGCGGACTAACAGGACCAGTTCGTCATGCAAGGCGAAGCCGGGGAGTACATAAGGATCGCCGGTATCGGTGCCGGCCAGCATGGGGACACCGGCGCGGTGCATGGCGGCTACCAGTTCGAGGCATTTGGCGAAGTCGCGCCTTCCGGCTTCCAGGTTATTGGACGCGGGCTGGTTGAGTTCGTCCCATGTATTGCGGATGGAAGAGGGAATGTATTTCAGGCGCTGATCAGTGGCGAGCCGATCGATCCCGATCAGGTCCATGCGCTGGCGGAGAGTAAGGGTTGGAACCTGCCAGACTTCGAAGCGTACAAAGCGTTGGAAGAGGGCTTGGGCTTTGCGCGGGTCATAGGTTTCGTATAGTTTTGTGGCAGTGATTTCGGAGGGATGCCGGCGGAGTTCGTTCTCTTGGGATGAGCATGCGAGCAGCAGGCCGAAGAGGTGTTCCATGCTCCGCTGGCGCGCGTCTATGGCTTCTTCCATAGTGACGGAATCGGGAACGTGGCCGGCGAAGGAGAGGCGCAGAATGCGGGCACGATGGGCGAGCGAAATATAAGCGTCGTGCGGGATGTTGGAGAGGACTTTAATGAAGTCCACGTCCTGATTGTCGAGCTGGTTCGCTGCGTTCTCACCATCGGAGGGCGTGGTGACGCGGAGCACGGTTAGTTTTCCGGAAGAGAGATTGGCACCCATGACCGCGGGGCCGGAGGTGACGATCTTAGGGCCGGTGAGTTTGCCGGCGGCGATTTGTTTGCGCCACACGTTGGTGCGGGTGAGGTCGCTGCCCATGTCGCGGACGCCGGTGATGCCGTTCGCGATGTAGAGCGGGAAGAGCGGCTGTTTTTCCCACAGGTGAACGTGCATGTCCCAGAGGCCGGGGATTAGAAACTTGCCGCTGCCGTTGAGGACGGCGGCGCCTTTGGGGACGGCTATGGAGGACGAGGGGCCAAGAGCGATGATTTTTGGGCCGCTGACCACTACGGACATATGGGGGCGAGCGGGCGCGCCGGTGGCGTCGATTACGGTTACATCGCGAATGAGCAGCGGGGCGGCTGGGAGCGTGGCGGTGAAAAGGGCTAGAAGGATCGTTCCGATTTGCCGGTTCACCTGAATCATTTTCAGTTCCAGGGTAACCGATAGAGCGGGGGTTCCGGGAAGGTGACGCCGGCGGGTGCGCGGCCAAACTCCCTGCCGGCAGCTACCGGTGTGCGACTACCGGCCGTCTCCCGGCGCGCGGCATTTCCTTCGGCGAGCTTGACTTTGGGGTCGAAACGAGTAGATAGTAAGGCCATATATGGGGTCAATTATGTTAGTTGCTTTATCTTGCCGGAAAAGCGTCCATTTTGTGGCGCTCTCAATGCTTATTGCCTTTGCGGCGCACGCACAGGGCACGGGTGAAATCACAGGAACTGTTAGCGATCCCACTGGGGCGGCTATTGGCGGTGCTAAGATCAGCGTCACCAACACCGGCACCGCCGCCGAACGCAATGTCACCACAAATGACACGGGCAACTACGATCTGCCGGCGCTGCCGCCGGGCATGTACACGATCAAGGTCGAATTCACGGGGTTTCGGAACACCGAACGGAAGGACGTGGAACTGCAAGTAGGCAGGGTGGCGAGGTTCGATTTTTCGCTGCAGCTAGGCAATGTGAGCGATACGGTGGAGGTGTCGGGCGGAGCCCCAGTGCTTGAGACTGAGAACGCGAGCCTGGGAACGGTGATCGAGAACAGGCGCATCATCGACCTGCCGTTGAACGGACGAAATCCGCTGCAGCTTGTATCCTTGACGCCCGGTGCTACTACAAACGGTCCGGCATCCTCGCAGGGACAACAGCGGATGGGCGGCAACCGCAATGCGTTCTCGCTGAACGTCGCGGGCCAGCGAACGTCGAACAACCACTACGAGCTCGATGGCGTGGAGAACACGGATCCGAACTTTAATACCTACCTGTTCCTTCCCTCGGTGGATGCGCTGCAGGAGTTCAAGGTGGAAAGCGGCACTTACGGCGCGGAGTATGGCCGGGGACTGAGCCAGGTGAACATGACGACGCGAAGCGGAACGAACGAATACCATGGCGCGCTATTCGAGTTCCTGCGCAATTCGAATCTGGACGCGAAGAACTTTTTCGATCCGTCCGGCCCCATCGCGCCGTTTAAGCGCAATCAATTTGGCGGCACGGTGGGAGGTCCGGTCAACATTCCAAAGCTGTTCAATGGCAAGGACAAGCTGTTCTTCTTTTTCGATTATGAAGGACTCAGAGAACGCAAAGCGCAGACAGCCATCTTCAACATGCCTCCAGCGCAGAACCGCGACGGGAACTTTGCGGGGTCGAGCGCGGTGATCTTCGATCCGGCGACCAGGGTGGTGGATGCGTCCGGCAAGGTGATTGCCCAAACGCCTTTTGCGGGCAACATAATTCCAGCGAACCGGGTGACGCCCACCGCGACGGCTACGCTGAAGAATTGGTTCCCGCTTCCAAACCGGGGCAATACGGCCGGATACACGCAGAACTACATTTCGAATGAAGGCCGGCGCACCGATGACGACCAGGTGAACGCGCGCGGCGATTATGTGATGAATTCGAAATCCAGCTTCATGGGCCGTTTCAGCCGCGCGCACGATGCCGGGTATCTTCCTCTGACCACGCAGGGGCTGGGTTACAACAACGATGTTGTCGCGTGGCAGGGCGTGGTTGGCCACACGTTTGTTCCGGGCGCGGGAAACAAAGTGAACGAGTTCCGTTTTTCGGTTGCGCGCTTGGCGGCGGCGAACGAGCAACCGAGCGCTAATAAGAACAACTTCGTCTCTTCGCTTGGGATCGGCGGCGTCCCGACAAATATTGCCGAGTACTGGGGCGTGCCGGTTTTCCAGTTCGGCGGCGGATCGATTTCCGGCGTTGGCGAGTGCAGCGATTGTCCGTTCGTGAATCACGACACGATTTTTCAATGGGTGGATAATTTCACCTGGACGAAAGGGAAGCACACTTTGCGATTCGGAACCGACGACAGGCGTGTGAGATACAACCAGATCGGCGCCGTAGTGGCACGCGGACGGTTTACATTCAATGGCACGTATACAGGCGACCCGGCGCTTTCGAGTCCTCCGGCGGCAAACACTCTGGCGGATTTCCTGCTTGGCGATATAGCCACTTCAGAAGGGCAGTCGGGCGCTCCGATCGCGGGTTTCCGATCGTACTCGATGAACATCTATGCGGCGGATTCCTGGAAGGTCACCTCGAAGCTGACGGTGAACTATGGGTTGCGCTACGAACTGGAACCGCCATACACGGATAAGTACGACAACATCGTGAACATCGCTTTTAAGTGGGACGATTCGGTGCTGCCGAAGTACGTACGGGCGGGCAACGGAGAGTTTTATGGCGGCAATCCGCCGCCATCGTTCCAACTGCCGGCGGGCGTTCCGAACACTCGCGGGATGTTCGGGAACCGGACGTATCAGACCTCTTACAAGGACATCGCGCCGCGGCTTGGACTGGCCTACAGCCTGGATGCGAAGACGGTGATTCGGGCCGGCGCGGGTATTTACTACGTACGCGACATCGGCAATGCGCAGTTCGATCTGGTGCGCAATGCGCCGTTCTCGACGCGGCGCAGCGAAAACGCGCAATCCACGCTGATTCCGTCTCTCAGCTGGCAGGTTCCGTTCGTGCAGACGGCGACGCCATCGTTCATTCTGGTGAACCAGTACAACCAAAATACGCCGTACGTACCGCAGTGGTCATTCAGCGTGCAGCGGCAGACGACGGCCAACAGTTCGCTGGAAGTCAGTTACCTGGGCTCGGCGGGTGTCCATCTCCAACGGCTGCTGACTTACAACACGGCGACCCCGGGACCGCCCACGAATATCAATAATCGGCGGCCGCAGTTCCCCACGTATGGCGGAACGTTTCAGGTGATGGCGGACCCATCGCACGCCAGCTATCATGCGCTGCAGGGGCGTTTCCAGCAACGCTTCAGCCATGGTGTAACGTTGCTGAGCGCGTATAGCTGGAGTAAATCGATTGATAATGGCAGCGGGATTCGCACAGTGGACGGCGACTCGCTGACGCCATCGAACGATCACAATCTAAGCCTCGATCGCGGCATGTCCGCGTTTGATTTCCGTCATCGCTCCACCACGTCCTTTTTGTACGAGTTGCCAATCGGAAAGGGAAAGATGATTGGCGGAGGATTCAACCGGCTGACAGAAACTCTTATCGGCGGATGGCAGGTTGGCGGTATCGTGACTCTGCAAAGCGGATTCCCGTTTACGCTGTATTGCGGCAGCGGGAGCGTGCAGAACGGCGGGGACAACTGTTACCCGGATAGTCTTGGGGGCGCGTCTAAGTTGGCGAGCGATCAGCGGGGCCCGTCGAAGTGGTTCAATACGGCGAACTTCGTGAATCGCATCAACGATCCGAGCCTGCCGCAATACCGGTACGGCAATAACGCGCGGAATAACGTGATTGGACCGCCACTGGTGGATGTGGACTTTTCGACGATGAAAAATTTCCGGATCGGCGAGAAGCGGGGATTGGAGTTCCGGACAGAGTTCTTTAATCTGTTGAATCATCCGATATTCGGGCAACCGAATGGCACTGTGGGAACGGCGAGCTTCGGAACTATTTCAGGTACTCGCGTGGATTCCCGGCAGATTCAGTTTGCTTTGAAGCTGAACTACTAGTGCCGCGTCCAAGAAATGGCTGGCATTAACCATGGGATGCGATGTGTCACGTGAATTTGCGGACACTACGCTAGTGTAGTGTCCAACCTGATCTATCGCGCGTGCATGAGTATGCGGACCGGAAGACGGAAAAAGCGACTGTCTAGTTATTTCGCGGACGGTACACTAGCGTCCGGTCTTGATGACTTGGGCGAGGCTGCTGTAGTCGTCGGTCCATAGGCGCAGGCTGGGCCGATCCTTTACAGGCTTGCCCAGTTCATTGCCGCCTGGCAGGCGCGCGAAGGCTGCGGGGTCGGCTACGAGAATCCAGTCGGCCGCGGTTTCATCCCCGGCAGGGTTGCCTTTGTTGCTGACCAGCCGGGATTGCTTCCCGTAAAACTCCGCCAATTGGCGCACTACCGGGGCGAGGTTGAGGTAGCTGTTGGAAACATGGAAGGCCAGAATACCCGACGGTTCCAGGTGTTTCAGGTAAAGGGCGACGGCTTCCTTCGTCAGCAGATGAATGGGGACGGCGTCGCCGGAGAACGCGTCCACCAGTAGAACGTCGAAGCGTTGCCGGGGTTCGTTTTCTAGAGACAGGCGGGCGTCGCCGAGGACTACTTCCACCTTTGCATGTGACTCTTTGAGGTATGTGAAAACCGACTGGGCTATTTGCTGCACTTGCGGATTGATTTCGTAGAAACGAAAGACGTCGCCGGGACGGCCGTAGGCGGCGAGGGTGCCGGCGCCTAATCCGATGACGCCCACTCGCTTGGGGCCGGTGCAACAGGACAGCAAGGCGAGCGCGGCGCCAGAATCGGGGCCATAGTAAGTGGTGGCGCGGCTCCGCCGGGGAGCGAATCGAAACTGCGAGCCGTGGGAAATAGTTCCGTGATAAAGCGTGCGGAGTTGATTCTCGGCAGTGCCGGAGTGCATCACGTGCAACGATCCGTAGAAACTGCGCATCATCACGATGGAACCGGCTTCAGTTTGCCGCACTTCGGTTCCTACTCCTTTTGCCATCGCGATGGTTAGGACT
>JANXXV010000271.1 GCA_025350445.1 Bryobacteraceae bacterium
AGTACGCATTTCCGAGAGCGAAGTGCGTACTTCCAACTCGCTGAGCTGCGCTTTCGCTTGCGTGAGCCGCGCTCTTGCTTCGGCGGCGTCTTCTTTGCGGTAGCCTTTGTGCATCATCTGTTCGGCGGCCTGGGCGGAATACTAGCGTTGTTCGGCCGCGCGGATTTCTTCAGGGCGTGTGCCGGCCCGAAGCAGCACCAGCCGCTGGCGGGCCGATTCGGCGCGTCCCGCGAGCTGATCCCGGCGCGCGCGAGCTTCGTCATAAGCCTGCGCGGATACGTCGCCCGTCTTGTACAGGTTGCCGACGCGCGCAAATACCGATGCTGCATTCGCCGCGTCGGCGTTCGCTGCGTCATAATCCGCCAAAGCCTGCGCGATTTCTTCGGGCCTCGGGCCGTGCCGCGCCTCCTGCAGTGTCGCGAGTTCCCGGCGCGTGGCAGCTTCGGCTTGCTGGATCTCCTCTGGACGATATCCTGCCCGCAGTCTGGCGGCCTGTGCCCCGGCTTCCGCAACGCGCCCCCGCGACTGATCCCGCTGGGCCAATAGCTCATCTACTTCGAACCGGACCAAAGGCGCCCCTTTCTTAACCAGTTGCCCTTCTTCCACCAGCACCTCGCGCACGCGGCCGCCGACTTTCGATCCTACCTGGATCTCGCGGGTTTCCACTGTGCCCGACAGTTGCAGCGCGGATGGTCCGTTGCGCCGCCCGCCCAGCAACACATAAGCGCCTACCGCGGCCAGCGCCGCCACCAGCACTACTATCACCGGTTTCTTCATCGCCTCTTCCCAGGATCGAACCCATCCGCCGCAAGTTGCAGGCGAGTCTTCATGGTCTTTCGCAGCCAGCCTCGTTTCAAGCTGGCATCCATCAGCCATTCCAACGTGGTGCCAACATACAGGGAAAACATAGACTCCGCCACTACGTTCGGGTCCCCGCGAAGCAGGCCGTTGGCGCGCAACTCACAGAGCACCTCTGCCAGCGCCCCAGTGAAACGCCGTCTCAATTCCGCATGGGCGGCACGGTTAGCCGGATGCATCAACACCTGCAGCACCAAGCTTCTGCTTTGTTCGCCCAACCGCTCGTTCTCTTCGCAGAACTCCACAAACAAGGAGAGCACATGCCGCATTTTTACTTTGTGCCGCTGCGTGAACTGGCTTTGCAGCAGGCTCTGCATTGCCTCAATGCGGGATGCGGCCACGGCCGCCAGGATCAACTGTTTTTGCGGAAAGTAGTTGAAAAAGGTGGCCCGTGAGATACCGGCGTTTTCGCAGATCAGCTCCACCGGCACGTTGTCGAAGCCGCGTTCCGCGAACAGCGACATCGCAGTTCTGGTGATCTCAAGCTCGGTGTGCCGTTTCTGTTTTTCTCTAAGAGTAAGAGCAATCATCAGACTGCCATCCAGAACTTAGACTATAGTCCACAATCTGGATGCAAGTCAACCTAGACGCGTGGAGAGCCAGGCAGCGATGTCGCGGAGGCTTTCCGGGGAAACCGTGTGCGGCATCGGGTATTCACGGTAAGTCAGGTCCACCGGCAAGGTTTGCAGCCTGTCGCGAATCCCGCGTCCGTAGCTCACCGGCAGCACCTGATCCAATGTGCCGTGGACGATGATCATCGCGAGACCCCGCAATTGTTCGGCCGGCGCGATCAAGGGCTCAATCTCCGGCATCAGCCGTCCGCTCATGCCAACCACTCCGGCAAATTTCTCCGGGTGGGTGAGCGCGGCAGCCAGACTGATGATGCACCCCTGGCTGAACCCCATCAAATAGACGCGGCTTGGGTCCGCGCCGTAAGCCTCGACGAGTTCATCCACAAACTTCAGCAGCAGTAGCCGGCTGGCATCTGCCTCCTGCGGCTGAATCACAATGCCGGTTGGGGTGAACTGAATGTGGAACCAGGCGTAGGCGCCTCGCTCCAACGTGATGGGGGCGCGCGCGCTGGCAATCAGAAAACGTCCGTCGAGCGACGGCGCCAGTCCCATCAGATCCTGTTCGTTGCTGCCGATTCCATGCAGCAATACCAGCAGCGGCGGCCGTCCCTCAGAGGGAACGGCTGGTTGCCTGACGATGTGCGTTAGTGAGAGCTGCTTCATTTTTTGGTTAGTTCAATATCCAGTGTAATGGTGATGTCTTCGCCCACCAGCAATCCGCCGGTTTCGAGCGCCTGATTCCAGGTGAGGCCAAAATCCTTGCGGTTGATCTTCGTTGTAGCCGACGCGCCCGCCTTAGTGTTGCCCCAGGGATCTTTGACTTCTTCGGTTGGCCCTTCCACACTCAGCACCACTTCGCGGGTGATGCCGTGAATGGAGAGATCGCCAACGATTGCCAGAGCGTCCGGTCCAGTTCGGGCAAACGACTTGGAGATGAAGTTGATCGTGGGGAAGTTGGCTACATCCAGAAAATCCGCGCTTTGCAGGTGCGCATCACGCTGCGGTTCGCTGGTGTTTACGGTGGACGCATCGATTGCCGCTTCCAGTTTAGAATTCCCCAGGTCGGCGGAATCGAAAGCAACGGTGCCAGTAACTTTTGAAAACTCGCCACGGACGTTCGCAACCATCAGGTGGCGGACTTTGAAATGCGCACGCGAATGCGCGGGATCAATTTCATATTGAATCATAGTGTGTTCTCCAGAGATGCCAAATCTTCACTGGGCCTGCGAAAAGTTTTCGAGTTCTTCTCTGAACCGCTCCAGCAGGCCGATCAAAACCTTCGTGTCAGCCCTACTGATGTTTCGCATCAGTTTTCGATTCCACTTTTCAATCGGCTCATCCAGTTCATTAACCAGCGCCAGGCCGGCGGGAGTCAACTGAATGGTGACGACGCGGCGGTCGTCCGTACTTCGGGTCCGCAGCAGCAGATCCCGCTTCTCAAGCCGGTCGATAAGGCGCGTTACGTCCGGATCACGCGTAACTAAGCGTTCTCCAATCTCGCGGCAGCAAAGGCCCTTGCCGGCGGCCCCGCGAAGGATGCGTAACACGTTGTACTGGGTGGCCGACAACCCGGAAGTTTTCAACAGATCGGCGAGAACTTGCGTCATTACGTCCGACGTGCGGAGGATGTTCAATACTGCTTCCTCGCCTGGACTATTGAAACCTTTGCTTTGGCGAATTTCGCTTTGGATCTTGCCGGCCACAAATCCATAATACTCGTTGTAAACGACTAGTGTCAAGAACGAAGATCGAACCGGCAAAAAGTCTCTCTTGACATATGCGCCGCTTTAAATGTACTCTGTACATGGACATTAGACAATGCCGCCTACCCCTCCGATCCTGCAAATTGCGTTGAACGGTGAAGCGCCGGTGTACCGGCAAATTGTCGATGCGCTTCGCCATGCGTTGGTTGCAGGAGACATCGAGCCGGGGCACATCCTTCCGCCGGTCCGTCAACTGGCTGTAGATCTGGGCGTCCACTTCAATACGGTGGCTGAGGCATATCGCATACTGGCCGCGGAGGGATGGTTGGACCTGAAGCGGCGCCGCGGGGCGCTGGTGCTGTCCCGAAAGAGTCCCGCGCACCCGGATGCCACCGCCTCCGGCATCTTCTCCCGCCGCCTGCGGGAGCTCATTGCTGAGCTTCGCGCGTCCGGCATGTCTCCCGCCCGTATCGCTCGCGAGCTCCGTGGTCTCGCGGAAGGATTAGAAAAATGAACCCCAATTTCTGGCTACCTCCGTTGCTGATTCTCTTATTGGGACTGCTGTGGTTCCGCATGCCGCATCTGACGCGCCCCGACATCTTCTTTGCGATCACCGTGGAACCTGGTTTCCGGAACTCGCCCGATGCCATCGCTATTCTTGGTAAGTACAACAGGCGGATCTGTATGCACACGGCGGTTGCGGTTGCGCTTGCCGCCGCCTGCGGGGTCCTGCACTTTGAGAAGTTCCTCGTCCTGGCCTTCTTGTAGCAAGTGGCCGGGCCCATGCTGGCGCTGAATTCCGCCAGTGAAGATGCCCGTCCATTTGCCGCCGAGCCCAGCCGTGAATTTCAGGTGGAGCTCTCTCCCCGCACCGAATCACTTCCTGGCGGGATGATTGCCTTCGCAATTCCTTTCGTCATTCTGGCCGCCGCCGGCCTGATCTTATATTGGAACCGGCAGCAGATTCCGCAATCCTTTCCGGTGCACTGGGGGTTTGATGGAAAGCCAAATCGCTGGGCGCAGCGCAATCCACGCAATGTCTACGGCTCCCTGGTGATTGGCGCGCTGATGTGTTTCATGATGGTGGTGATAGCGTCGCTGACAGTGCGCTCACGCCGGATTTCCGTGACGGGTGTACAAGGAAACAACGAACGCGAGTTCCGCCGCTTGAACCTCTTGGCGCTACTGGGCGCGGAATACCTGCTGGCTTTTATCTTCGGCGTCTTGCCGATTCTTTCCACTTTAAGCGGCACCACGGCCGGCCCCATGTTCGCGGCGATCACGATGTTGGTTGCAGTGGTCCCGGTGACGTTGCTCATCCGCCAGGGCGAGGGGGGCACCCGGCTCTCGCCTGTTTCCGCCGCCGCTAAACCGGCTGGAGATCGTACGCCCGACCATTGCTGGAAATGGGGGATGTTCTATATCAATCCGGATGACCCGGCGCTCTTCGTCGAGAAGCGCTTTGGATTGGAGTACACCGTGAATCTGGGAAACCCTTGGTCGTGGGTGCTGGTTCCTGCCACCATCGTAATACCGTTTGGAGCGCTTTTTCTGCGCTAAGGAATTCTGTTGTCTTTCGCCTTAAATTCCCTCTAACCAACAGAATGAAACGGTTCCTGGTAATGGCGCTATTAAGCCTGTCCTCGCTGGCCGCCGCGGATGTGGCGGACATGAGCGGCACCTGGGTTCTAGACGTGGCGCGATCGAAGTGGCATAGCGCTCCGAAGCCGGATAGCGGACGCCTGGTGATTGAACACCAGGAGCCGAAGCTGAAATACGAGCGGATTTTTGTCACCGCGGCGGTAGAAGACAAAACCGTGAAGTTTGAAGGCCCCATTGACGGCAAGGAACACAATGGCGCCATCGCCACGCGCCTTGCGCCTTATTCCATTCTGTT
>JANXXV010000317.1 GCA_025350445.1 Bryobacteraceae bacterium
TTGCGTTTCGCTACGGTTGCCGTCATCGGCCCCGATTGGCTCCTTTCATCCAATTAGATTCTGCCCATGCTGGGCACACCCTCGGCGCGGACCCGGGGGGCCGCCGTCCATGGGCTGTCCTTTTCTTTACAACATGCTACTGGGCGCAAGGTGGGGGAGACACCTTGTCTGCGCACTAGTTATTTTGAAGGCAGTACACCAGGGTTGAGGAGGGCCGAGGCCGTCCATCGACCTGGGATTCGATTGCGACGCGCATCTGGACGGAGTGCGGGGCGTCCATTATGACGAAGCGGCTAATACGGACCCGCGGCGCGTGAAAGATCAGTGGTTTCGTTGATCTTGCGGCGCAACTGGCCCGTCCCTTGCTATGCTGATACCGGAACGTGTTCAGCAGACATCATCGGAAAGCGCGGCTTCTTTTCGGATTATCGGATGTATTGGTAACGGCCTTCGCCTTCGAGGCTGCGTACCAGACCCGGCGCTTGCTGCCTTTTCTTGAGCACGACTTCTATCTCCAAAGGCCCGTAAAAGCGCTGCTTCTGGGCGCGTCCGTGGTGGCTTGGGTGGTGTTGGGTTATTGGCTTGACGTTTATGACAAGCTGGATTCCGCGCATCCCCGCATCATTCTTCGCGATACTTTCCGGCAGTGTGCCGTTGGATTCGTTGCGGTCCTGGTGCTGGAATACTTTCTGCGGCTCGACCTGAGCCGTGTCTTCCTGCTGTTATTCGGCACGTATAGCTGGATGTTTCTGTGCCTTTTCCGCTGGAAGGCCGGCAGCGTGGTGGGGCTGGTGCGAAGGGAGTTTGCGTCTCCGCATTACGTGATGGTGGTGGGACTGGGCGACCGGGCGCGCAAGCTGGGCGAGTCGTTGGAACAATCGGCGAAATACGGTATCCGGCTGGTGGGCTTTCTGGCGGACGAGGCCGCTGCGCCCGTGCAGTTGGGGCGGGCCTACGACGTTCATCCGCTTTCTTCGCTGAATGAACTTCTGCGCCGGCAAGTGATCGACGAGATTATCTTCGCGGTGGATAGCCACCGGCTGGCGGATTTAGAAGAGTGTTTTCTGCTGTGCGACGAGGAAGGGGTGCGGACGCGGGTGGCTGTGGATTTCTTCCCGCATGTTAATAGCGAGATCTATTTGGACCGGCTTGGATCGGCGCCGCTGCTGACGTTTTCGGCGGCGCCTCACGATGAAGTCAGGCTGCTGGTGAAGCGCGTGATCGACGTGATCCTGGCGGCCGCCGCGCTGGTGTTGCTGTTGCCCATCATGTTTGTCATCGTGATGCTGATCCGGCTGACGTCAAAGGGTCCCGCCATCTTCCGGCAGGAGCGGTGCGGCCTGAATGGGCGGCGGTTTGTTTTTTACAAGTTTCGTTCGATGTGCGATGGCGCCGAGGACATGAAGGCCTCGCTGCAACATTTGAACCAAAAGGAAACCGCGTTCAAGATTCCGGACGATCCGCGGCTGACGCGGGTGGGCCGCTACATCCGCAAGTTTTCCATTGATGAATGGCCGCAGTTATGGAATGTGATTCGTGGCGATATGGCGCTGGTTGGCCCGCGGCCGGCAGTGCCGCAAGAAGTGGAGAACTATAAGCGCTGGCAGCGCAGGCGTTTGCGGATGCGCCCGGGACTGACGTGTTTGTGGGCTATTTCCGGACGCGATAATCTGGACTTTGAGACGTGGATGAAGCTGGACATGCAGTACATCGACACCTGGTCGCTGGCGCTGGACTGGAAGATCATTCTGCGGACCATTCCGCAAGTGTTGCTGGGAAAAGGAGCTCACTAGATGAATCTGGTCCCATCGCAGGAAGATGTGGTCGAACTGCTGAAACAGACTGGCGCGCTGCGCAAGGGCCACTTCGCGTATCCGAATGGCCTGCACACAGATGAATATCTGGCAGTGGCGCTGGCGATGCGCTATTTCCAGCATGCCAAGACGCTGAGCGTGGGCCTCAGCCGGTTGATCCGCGCCAATTCGGAATTGCGGGCGATGATTCCCGAACTTTCGGTGGTGGCGCCGGCGACTGGCGGGCTTCCGGTGGCCTATGGCATGTGTGAGGCTTTGCGGGCGCGCCAGGTCTATTGGGCCGAGCGTGAGGATCCGAGCCAGCCGCTGCGGTTCCGCCAATATCTGGAGCAGGTGGAAGGTGAGAAAGTGCTATTGGTGGACGATATTTTCCGGACCGGCAATAAGCTGACCGAACTGAAGAAGCTGGTGGAATCAAAAGGCGCCGAGGTGGTTGGCCTGGCGGTGATGGTCTATCAGCCGACACCGGAGACCCCGGATTTCGCCCCGCTTCCCTTCTATTACCTGGCAAAATTGGATGGTCTGTACTATAAAGACACAGCATCCTGCGACCTGTGTAAACAAGGCGTTCCGGTTGAAAACGTCTGGATGTAGACTGACTGCCAGTACATTTCAGCCGCGCAACCGGCTGTTCCAATTCGGGCGTAAGGGAGAGGTTCATGAATTCCCCGTGAACAGGAGCGTTCAGTGATGGGTCTACGTGGAGGGGCATGAAATATCAAATTTAGTTATTGGAATGCCGCGGCCGAATGATGATGTCCTAGTTGCGCCAAGTAGAAATGTCCTATTGACACGCGCAGAGCGCGGAGTTGGACACCGGACACTGATGATCGGGAAGAAGCGCGACAAAGTGCAGTGACGGGCAATCAGCCGTCATTATTACGATTTAATCCGATTGCTGTTGTAGTTCAGCGATAATGTCACCTTAACTGGTCAGCGACTTTGTCAGCGTGAGAAAATGGGGACTCTGTCCCCAAAC
>JANXXV010000330.1 GCA_025350445.1 Bryobacteraceae bacterium
ACGGTCTACAGCTCTGGCCCGCCGCGCCTTTGCCGGTTCGGCCAGATAGGCGGTAATCTCGGCGGGCGTGGGTATCAGCCCGGTCAGGTCAAGCGAAACGCGCCGCAGGAATTCCAGATCCGTGCTTAAAGCCGACGGCGCCGTTTTGGTCTTCTCCAGCTTCTGGCCGATGAACCGGTCGATGTCGTTATACGCCGGCATGCCCGGCTGCACAACCGGCACAACCGGGCCCGCGGTAGCCTTCAGCCCGGCGCGAATCTTCTCGTGCCGCGTCTCCCACGCCGCCACGACATCCACACTGGCCTGCCTCCGGCGATTTACGTCGTCCTGCCGGTGGCGTTGGGTTGATGCCGCGACATACGTATCCCAATCCGCGTCGGTCAACGTTGGCGAACCGTCGGGTCCCAACAGGTGATCCACCTGGCCGGGCCGGGCAAAGCTGACTGAAAGGTCTCCTGGGCTGGGGTAGAGCCCTTTACCCCCAACGATTGCGATTAGCGTAAAGCTATGCTCGGCACCGTCGAGTTTCACCAACGTCACCGAATCCTGGTGGGGATACTGCAAAGGGCGTACCAGCGGATCGCTGCGGTCGAGCGGAGGGGGCACCGGATCGTCACCGGAGACGTTCGGCTTCTGCGCTTTCGTGTTCAGTAAATCCTTGCCGTCCATCTGGAATAAGGCTGCGCCGCGTGCGCGTAATCGGAATTGATACTCACCCTCAGGCAGCTTCCGTTTGTAGCTTGCGCGTAGAACGAACGGCGCTGAACGGTCCAGCGGAATGGCGTTTGGCGCAAATTTAGTAGGTGTGTGGACGAAGGCGAATGCAGGTTCGGAATAGGCCGCAACCGGATTCAGGGTCTGCAGTTGGAATTCGGTACCCGCCGGAACGCGTTCGAAGAGATCGACCGCCACCATCTTCGCGCCGGGTTTTTCCTGCGCCATCAGCACGGCGACGCCAACCACTACAGAAAAATATTTTGCGTTCATAGACCTACGTTCTCCTTCCCGCCAAGCTGAAATAAGACCCTAATCCAGCCCCTCGAATTATATCCCAAACAAGCCCGCAATTGGGGACGACAGACAGCTCGAATTCGCGTGGATACTCTCGAGGCAATCGACAAGCCACCAGAGACCGATGGTCACGAGCAACAGAGAACTCTCCCCAGTGAAGCTATCCACGGCGCGTCGGAGCCCGCACCGAGCATGAGGATTGCGGCCGCGGCCCAGCCCAAGACCCTGATCGTGTGGATGCTATTGTGCCGTCCCGGCTAATTCTTTACAACATGCTACTCGGCGCAAGGTAGGGCAGACACCTTGTCTGCGCGCGACCCCTCCGTCGCGCTCTTGCGCCCGTCCTGAACTCTTACGGGGGACAAGACACTAAAGTCCTCCTCCACCTTGCTTCGCCGGAAACCCGGCATCTTCCACTCCCGGCTCCGCTCAGAAGCGCAACGACCGCTTCCGGCGGCGCCAATCGAACGGGAAACTCGGGGGACTTAGCCGCCGGAAGCGAATCCGTTTTGCGCGGCTTCCTCAGAAAAGAACGCGGCTCTTCCGTTGTTCCAACTTGCCGGGATCCACGCCGGGCACCGCCCGCAGTTGGGCGATGTTGGCGAACGGCTCACGCTGCCGTCTCGTGAGGATGGCCTGGGCCACCTCGTCGCCGACACCCAGCACCCACGCAAGCTCATCGGCAGGCGACGTGTTGACGTTCACCAGCGTCAGGTTTTCCAAAAAATACGTCGTTACCCGCGCCAGTTGCTCATCGGTCCCGTTTGCGCCGCGCTTGGTCATGTCCCCAAATACGTCGTTCCAACGCTCCCAGGATCGGGGTTGGTTCAGGAACACCGCAGGCGTGTGGCACCGGCCGCAGACCAACTGCACCGCCTGCAGATCCGGATCGGGCTCCGCCGCCCTCGCCGTTCCTGACTCGAACGCGCCAAATGCGCCAGCCACGGCCAAGGTCCACGCGAGAGCGGGTCGCCCCACAGTCACTTCTTGTTCGCCGCCACCGGGCGGCCGCCCAACCTGGAATGCACCGCGCTCGGCAGCCCTTGTCCAAACTGGCTCACCGTCCGCACAAGCTTCCCGTTGGAGAAGGCCATCTCCAGAAACTTCTCACTGTGCATCGGTTTTCCATATTCGTCCTTCATCTGGGCGACAATTTTCTTCGTCTTCACGTCGACAACGTCCGCCGACGAAAGTAGCGCATATTTCCCGTCAATGCCCATAGTGATCCAATCGGCCGAGGCCGTCGTGGGGAAGGTCATCTTCAGCACCGGCCACTCGCCCGTGTTGTCGTAGACCAACACTCCGTAGTTGATGTTGTCCACCACCCAGATCTCGCTTTCATCCGGCGTCATGGCTATTCCATGGCTCGGGCAGCCGTGTCCGTAGAAGTGTTGCTTCACGTCACCCCATTTCGCCTTCCACATCTCCGCCGGTGCTTCAATCCGCTTGATGACCTCGCCCGTCTTCACGTCGGCGATCTCGAAACCAAGCAGGTTGTTCAGGTTCGCGTACACCCGCGTAGCATCGTGGTTGATCACGAACGGGCGCACATGGTCCGAGAAGGTGATCGTTCGGATGGCCTTCATCGACGGCACGTCACCCACCGTCATCGTGACGCCGTTGGGGGCCATAAGCACCGTCTTGCCGTCGCCGCTCAGCCCCATGTTGTGGGCGAAGTTGCTCTTCGGAGCCTGGATCTTGCCCTTCAGCGCGCCCGTCTGCGCGTCGATCACATACCAGAAGTCCTTCAGGTCGGAGCCCACCACCAGCGTCTTGCCGTCCGGCGTCACTTCCGGGCGCTCACAGCACATTCCGTCATACGTGCTCTCCCAGGCTTTCTGATCCGTGCCCAGGTCGAAGGCCGCCAGCCGGCCCCGGGTCGCCAGATAGATCATGTTGGTGGCTGGGCTCGCGGCCACCCCCGAAACTTCCTCCGGACTCAAGCTGGCCGGCACGTTCCAAGTGGGGATCCGCTTCACGAACTCGAAGTTGCGGTCCACATCCAGGACCACGATGCCTACCCCGTTCATTTCCGATGAGAACTGCCCGCCAGCCGAACCGCCCGGCAGAGTTACGTAGACCAGACGCCGGTCGCGCTTGCCGAATCCCTTGGCAACGAAGGGGCCGCGGTCGCGCGGGTCCGAAGACCCGGCCGGCCGGTAAGGGCGCTCCGGCCTGTTAACCGCATTTTCTTCGCGGATGCCATCCTTTGTCGTCTGCTGGGCGTCCAGATGGGACGGGATCGCGGACACCATTAGAGTACACGCGGCCGAGGCCGCAAAGAGTTGCTTATAGAATGCCATTGAAACCTCCAATATTTCGTGCTGACTATATACCCGCTGGCTCGCGCTGTCAACAGCGCGAATCGAGTTGTCAACGCCAAATAGAAATGTCCTATCCTCTCCGAAGTATAAATATCCTGGTGAGCCCGGTTCCGGACTCCCCTTTTCCTTCACCTCAGTAGCGCAGTTCAGAAAGGGCCGGGCTCCAGGCACGTCTACGCCCCAGCCGCCTCATCGCCGCTCCCTCAAATATTGCTTCGGAAAAATACAACGCATGGAGTAATTCGGAACCTGCACTTGCCCCGGCCGCCAAGCGCCCACGCAACCCGCCAGCAGGTACGCTTCATGCTTGCTCATGCCGCTCAGTTCTTCAATCCAGCCGATCATCTCACGCAGCGCTTGCCTCGCCGCCTCTTCCAATGGCGTGGCGATACCGATCGTGACCAGCGAATCCGAAGTCTCCACGCGCGGCCATGCCATGTTCGGGCTTCTGCCCTTGATCACTTCGCATCGCAAAGTGATTTCGCTCCGCATCTCCACGCTGCCGATCTCGCCGTCGCTTTGAATTGCGTGACAATCGCCCAGACACAGCAGCGCGCCGTCCACATACACGGGCAGAAAAATCGTGCTGCCTGCGGCAATCTCCTGCACGTCCACGTTGCCGCAATGCCGGCCCATGCTCCCCGAAAGAATGGCTTCCATGGCCGGCGCCACCCCTATCGTCCCAATCACCGGACGCACCGGAATCCGGATATCATCCGCGAAGATGACATGCCCGTCCCGGATCTCCACCAGTGTCGTGTTGGGTTGCGGGAAGTAATCCTCCAGATGGAACAGAAACGGCCAGTAGCCCATGTAACCCAGCGTGTCGCATTTCTGTTCGAGGATATGCACCGCCAGCGTGTCGCCCGCCTCGGCGCCCTCGACGAATATCGGCCCCGTCACCGGATTGCCGTAATATCCCTGCTTGCGCATCGCCAACAGAAACTCGGGCGTCGTGTGGTCTGGAACGCGCGTCCGGCCGCCCCGGGAATCTTCGGTTTCGACGACGAACACTTCCCCCCGGCCCACTCGCAGGACTGGTGGTAACCGGCGATCGAACACCGGCGTAAGCTTGTCGCGGGTGACGCGCTGCATAAGTAATTCGTCAGTATCTCATGGATGTCGGCGGCTACTCCAAAATCGTACAGTTATGATGGAGACGTTGATGAAGTCAAACATCGCTGAAGTGGAAGTGATTCCCATTCGTGCGCCGCGCAAAGAAGCGGTTCGCTCTGGGCTCAACCAGAACGATCCGGTCAGCGCGTCCGAGTTCGGCATCATTCGTATCGTCACGGAATCCGGTCTGGAAGGACTCGGAGAGATTTCGATTACCTTCCCCCGCATCGGGCATTCACTCTGCCATGCGGCCGCGCACCTCATCGCTCCGGCCCTGGTCGGGCTCGACAGTCTCGCGCGTCCGCGGGTGCTCGGAAAAATCGACCGGCTGCTTGCGGACGAGTTGAGCGCGCCCTATATCCGGGCTGCTTTCGAGATGGCGTTGCTCGACCTCGCCGGCAAGCACTATAGCGTGCCCGTCTATGAGTTGTTGGGAGGCCGAATGCGGGATCGCATTCCTCTCGCTTGGGGCATATACCAGAAATCGCCGGGGGAGATGGCTGCCGATGCCGTGGCGGGCGTGCAGGCCGGCTTTCATGCAATCAAATTAAAAGTCGGACGAGCTTTGGACGAGGATGTCGCCGCCGTTCGCGCCGTGGCTGCGGCAGTGGGCCGCGGCATCCCGCTGCGGCTCGATGCCAACGGCGCATGGTTATCCGTCGCTCAGGCCGCCCGCGCAATCCAGGCCTTCGCGGATGTCGCGCGCATCGCTTGGATCGAACAACCCCTGCCGCGTCACGATCTGGATGGATTGCGGCTCTTGCGGCAGCGAACCTCGGTGCCGGTCATGGCTGACGAAAGCTGCCAGTCGCTGCGTGACGCCTACAATCTTGCCCGCGCTCAAGCAGCCGACGTTTTCAACGTCTACGTCGTCGAAGCCGGTGGTCTTGAGGCGGCCGCCTCAATTTTCGCATTTGGCGGCGCTGTCGGAATTCCCTGCATTCTCGGCAGCCAGGCGGAAATGGGAATCGGAACCGCCGCGTGCGCCCATCTCGGAGTCGCCGTGCCGCATCTGCCATACCCGTGCGAGACATTCGGTCCGCTGCGCTATTGCTCCGACTATATTTCCCATCCCATCGCCATTTCAGGCGGATTTCTCACCCCGCCCGATGGGCCGGGTCTTGGTATCAGTCTCGATTGGGACGCCGTCGGGAAGATGAGAGTGTGAAGCGGGGCCGTGGTCACGTTACAAATGACGGAGACCGGTGAACCTTGCCGCGCTCCGCGATCATAGCGTAGGTAGAAGAGATGGCGGCGGCTTCTACGTAACTGGCCAAGCCCGGCCGCCGTCACTCTTGCGGTAGTCTTAATGGTTTTCGATTTTCATCGACTATCATCTTGAAGGGAGATGTTCATTGAGATATTCCACACCGGCAACAATTCTGCTGACAATCATTGTGGCCTCCGCGCTGGCCTTTGGGCAGGACGGGCCGGATTCGGTCTTGCGGGGAACCAAACAATTCCGCAAAAGTGTGGTGGTCTCTGGACTCGCGGGGCCATGGGAACTGACTTGGGCGCCCGACAACAAGCTTTGGGTGACCGAGCGCACAGGCAAGCGCGTCACACGAGTCGATCCGGCCACCGGCGAAAGCAACGTCGCGATCACGATTGATGAGGTCTCGGCGCCAGGCGGTCAGGACGGCTTGTTGGGGATGGCTCTGCACCCCGAACTGCTCAAGGGCGCCGGCAACGACTACGTCTATGTAGCCTATACGTATGTGGACGCAAGCAAGGGGCCGGCCCCGAACATCACCGATCCCGCGAGTCCGTACCGCTACCTTTACGGCAAGATCGTGCGCCTCACCTTCAACCCGGCAAATGGGACTCTGTCCAATCCGGTAAACGTCATCACCAGGCTGCCGGCCGGAAATGACCACGTGGCTGGCCGCCTGAAGTTCGGTCCCGATAAGAAGCTCTACTTTACGATCGGAGATCAAGGACACAATCAACTCGGCAATTTCTGCCTCGCCGTGGAGGCCCAGCGGCTGCCGGCGCAGAAAGAGGTCAATGACAAAAATTACGTTGCCTACGTCGGTAAGTCTCTCCGGCTGAATCTGGACGGTTCCGTGCCAAAGGACAATCCAAAGCTGAATGGCGTTGTCAGCCATGTCTTTACTTACGGTCACCGCAACCCGCAGGGCCTCGACTTCGGCCCGGATGGTACGCTTTACTCCTCCGAACAGGGGCCGAAGACCGATGACGAGGTGAACATTCTAAAGCGGGGGTCCAACTATGGCTGGCCGCATGTTGCCGGTATGAAGGACAACAAGGCCTATGAGTTCGCCCGCTGGGCGGAAGCGGGCACGCCGTGCGCGCAACTGCAATTCAGCGATCTGGCGATCGATCCGTCGGTGCCGCGCGAGCCGGAGTCGGCGTTCCAGAAGCCAATGGTTGAGCCCATCGCGACCATGTTCACGGTGCCGTCTGACTTCAACTTTCACAACCCGGCATGCAATGGCTTCGACTTCATCTGCTGGGCGACCGTGGCTGCCTCCAGCGTCGAGCACTACCAGTCAAAGGGCAAAGGCATTCCCGGTTGGGACCGGGTTCTGTTGGTGACGACTCTCAAGCGCGGCTCACTCTATGTCTTGCCTCTCACGCCGGACGGAAAGGCCGCGGCCGGACACTTTTCGCGTTACTTCCAATCCGAAAACCGCTTTCGCGACACCGCCATCAGCCCGGACGGTAAGACCATTTACATTGCCACCGATCCAAGCGGGCTCGTTGAAGCGCTCGGCGGCGGCGGCGCGACCACGACAATGCAGAATCCGGGGGCCATCCTCGCCTATACATATACGGGCGAAGGCCCGGGTCCGGCAACGGAAGAGCCGCGATCGGTAAGCGAAGCTAAACAACCCCATGGTGGCGGGCAATCGGGCGCATCCGGCAACGGAACCGCTGCCGGTATGCCGCCGCGGTTCACCGCCGCTCAGGTTATGGCCGGCAAAACGGCCTACAATTCCAACTGCGCGGTCTGCCATGGCAGCACCATGACCAACGGTACCTTCGGCACACCGCTGGCGGGCGAATACTTCAAGAAGGCATGGGTAGGCCGATCTGTCCGCGCGTTCTACGACCGCGCCCAAAAGACCATGCCGCCAACGGTTCCTGGTTCGCTGCCGAAAGAGAGCTATGCCAACATCGTCGCCTACATACTTGAGCTCAATGGATTCAAAGCGGGCGACTCTCAACTGCCCGCCGGCGGCGAAGCGCTGGACAAAATGACGATCAGGTAGAGCCCCCATTTTCTTTGGCTGCTAGCCCGGCAAATCAGCATCGCTTAAGTCAAGACGCCGGGTTACTTCCATGGTGTAGCGCTCGTTCTTAAGAACGATGCCGCCAATCGATGAACCCATTCCAGCCATCGAATCTTCGACATGGTGATGAGGACGCCCGTGTAGCCCTCATTCAGGAGTTTCAGCACAGGGCCGCGCTCACATTGTAGAACCACGTGCTTCATAACTGCCCGAGGTAAGCGAGAACACTGTCCAGAGGCAAAACGTCGCCGAGGTCGAGATCTATATCCAGGAGGTTCACTTCGTGCATGATTTCGCACCGTTCGCCCACGGCCTCGGAAGGGACTATCACGCGGAAGCTGTCCGTGGCATCGCGGCAGGTCGCGTATACGCAGTGGCTTGTGCTTACGCCGGCGACAATCAACGTGTCCGTGCCAAGGCCGGTAAGACTCTCGTGAAGATTGGTGCCCTTGAAACTGGAGGCGTAGCGCTTGGCGATGATCCGTTCGCCAGGTTGGCGTTCCAGACGCGGATCTAGTTGGAACAGGCTCTCGTCGCCGGACATTCTCACCTTCTTATCGTGTGGCGATGGCGGCATGGCAGGGTCGCAATCCCACGTGGTGAAGAAGATGGGAATCTTGGCGGCGCGCGCGGCCTTTAACAGGCGGCACGCTGCTTCTACTACCGAGTCCACGTCACTACCCTGAGAGTGATTGCGGGGATCGGTCCACCACAACGCCAGGTCTATCACGATTAACGCGGGGTGCTGGCCGAAGCCCACACGGCCGGCCCAACCGCGCTCTATGTACCGGCTCCTTAATGCCGCGAGGTGTGCCCGCATGGGAGCACGCAATTCGTCCGGCAGCCGGAGGTCATCCGAACCAAAAGCCGGGACTGCGGGATTAGATTCATTTGCCATAATCGACTCTCATCGATTGTACGGCAACGGTGGCGGGCGCGGACGTAAGGGTGCGCCTGCTACGATTTCATTACGAGATATTTTATTCGCTGTCGGCTGGACGATGGCCGCGAACTGAAAGGAGCAATCCCCGATGAGCAAAGTGTGGAAGATTCGCAGCTACGACTACGTCAACTATCCCTATGCGCAGGTCCGTCATGGGTTGAGCGACGCCCTCGCGGTGTTCCAGTCAGCGACGAGGGCTGCTGCTTCCCGCGCGCGATCGATCGCCTCTGAACTGCACGTCGACATTGGCGGGATTGGGCTGGAAGCCGATATCAGGATTTCCGTTAAAAGCGTTGAGGAGAAGATCTCCAAAGCCACGTCGGGCCCCGTCACGCGGTTGCACCTGGAATGGGAAGCCGCAACTAGGCCACGCCTGTTCCCGATTATGAAGGCAGAGATCTCCATCTATCCGTTGACTGCTACAGAGACGCAGTTGGATTTCTCAGGCGTCTACGAACCGCCGCTTGGCCCTCTGGGAAACGCCATAAACGCCATTATCGGCCACCGCATCGCCGAGGTGTCCGTCCACCGTTTCGTCAGCGACCTGGCAGGATACCTCCGGGAGTCCTTGCATAAATGAACACAATGCCGCGTCCGGGTACGGTTTGTGGCAGGGTTCCGCCATCAACACCAATCGGACGGCGTGCGTGGCTTCGATTGTGCGGGCTCCCCACTTTCATCGGAATCATCGGCCTGCTCCAATTTTCATGTCTCCTTCGCATCTTGACCCCGTGCTGACGGCCGTCATATTGGATGAGTCGCCGGCCGCCATGAAAAATCCGGTTGACTGTGTAAGGCCCCGTCTCGCGGAAGTGGCCGTTGGTTAGTGTGCCGTCCCGGCTAATTCTTTACAACATGCTCCTGGGCAAGGTGGGGCAGACACCTTGTCTGAGCGCGACCCCTTGGTCGCGCTCTTGCTCCCGTCGCCAACTCTTACGGGGGACAGGACACCAGCACGGGAACGGCACGGGCGTTACACGCACAAGTGGCGCAGTGTCCTGGGATAGACAGTCCGCGTCTCGCGGAAGTGGCAACTGGTTAGTGTGCCGTCCCGGCTAATTCTTTACAGCATGCTCCTGCGCAAGGTGGGGCAGACACCTTGTCTGCGCGCGACCCCTTGGTCGCGCTCTTGCTCCCGTCGTCAACTCTTACGGGGGACAGGACACTGGCACGAGAACGGTTTGGGCGTCACACGGACAAGTGGCGCAGTCTTCTGGGATAGACCCGCGGATTCAAAATGGTGCGTGATGACGGCCAATTTCACGGCGTTCGATGCTCTCCAAAAAGTCTGCGATAATTGTCGTCTATGACCCGATGGCTGGCGATGTGTACTGCGGCTGTCGCCTTAGTGTCGTTGCCAGGGTGCAACCGGGTTGCGGATCGCAGTTTAGCGGTCGAGCACCATCTGTCCGGCGAGGCGTCCGTAGGCTTTGACTTGGAACCCTTGCCGGGCGGCGGCGGCGGCTCGCGGCAGTGGATAGGAATATACAACTCACCTGGAAAGATCGCCAGGTTCCGAATTGATTTCGGAGCAGCGGAATCGACGCCCGGCAAGCGGGCCGGAGATTCCGGCGTCAAGTCGGGCGAAGGCGCCCTGATACCGGAACCGGGATCGGACTCAAGCGTTCTCCTCGTCGATCTGCAAAAGGCTCTCCGGGCAAGAACCGCGCCTAAGGCTCCTCTAACC
>JANXXV010000337.1 GCA_025350445.1 Bryobacteraceae bacterium
ATCAGCGTTATCGGCTTCCGGTGTGTGGGGGATTAACTTCCCTTTATCCTGTTCCCTTTTCCCTTTACTCCCTAAGGCAAAACTCGATTGGCGCTGCGAATTTTTTTAAAGATGGCGCTCAGCCCCTGCAAAGGAGTACGATTGATTTGGAACAGCACCTGCACCGCTGCGCGGCGGTTCCTGGAACAATAATGCCAGGAACCCGCGCGCGTCGAACCGTAACAGGAACGAGCCTGCCGAACATAACAACAATATCGGCTTCCGGTGTGTGGGGGACACCAGGCGTTTGCGCGAAAGCGGGAACGAGGGTGAGAGTCGCCGTGCCTGCCAGCGATGGCGTCGCGGGGAGAGTGCCGCCCTGGTATCCGGGCGCTGGTCCAGGCTCGCTCCCCGGGCCGAACATAACCAACGGGCTGGTTTTGTGGTAACGCCTCCGGAAACTCCGGGCGGTGTGAAGCTCAGCCAGTCCGACTCCGCTCCCGCCGTCCAAAAGGCATACGAATTCCCGCTGTGGCTGCTGCCAAAGGTGGAACGCTATCCTCGCGGATACCGCTTCACTGTTGGCGAACGGACGGCGATAACAATGCTTGTGGTTCAGGAAGCGCTACTGGATGCGGCCTACTCAACCAGGAAGCGCGATGCGCTGGAGTTGGCACAACGGAAGTTGAACGCCCTGCGCTATCTGGTTCGGATGGCGAAAGATTTGGGGCTTTTGGGCGTAGACCCCTATGGCTACGCGGCCGAGAAGATGGACGAATTGGGCAGGATGATTGGCGGCTGGCGGAAGGCGGCCGAACGATAGATGAAGCGCGTCGGTGGCCTGTGGACGCAGCTGACCGATTGGCAGAACTTGGCTGAAGCCGCCCGCCGCGCCTCTCTGGGAAAACGCAGCCGGCCGGATGTCGCTGCGTTTCTGATGGACCTGGAACCGAATCTGGCAGCCCTGCGGCGCGAGTTGTTAAGCGGTGGTTATACGCCCGGGGCCTACCGCACGTTCCTGATCCGGGAGCCGAAACCGCGCCAGATCTCCGCCGCTCCGTTCCGCGACCGCGTCGTCCATCATGCGCTCACCCAGATTCTGGAGCCGGTCTTCGAGCCGCGATTCAGCCCGGCCAGCTATGCGTGCCGTGTGGGCAAGGGAAGCCACCGCGCACTGAAAACTGTCAGCCAGGCTGCCCGCACTGCGCCCTACGTCTTGAAGTGCGATATCCGGAAGTACTTCGCATCCGTCGACCACGCCATCTTGCTCCAGCAGTTAGAGCGGGCGGTGAAATGCCGGCCGACTCTCGACCTGGCGTCGCGAATCATTGCTGGTTCGAACGCGCAGGAGGAAGTGAACTGGTACTTTCCCGGCGATCTGCTGCTGACTCCTTACGAGCGGCGGCGAGGGCTGCCGCTGGGGAATCAGACGTCGCAGTTTTTCGCCAATGTCTACTTGAACGCGCTGGATCAACTGGTCACGCGGGAAGTGCGGCCGGCGGCGTATGCGCGGTACGTGGACGACTTTCTGTTGCTGGACACAGACAAGGGCCGCCTGCAAGATGCGCGGATCCAGGTTGAAGCGCACTTGGATAGTGTAAGGCTGCGGCTGCACGAGAAGAAAAGCCGGGTCTATCGGACTGCGGACGGTGTGACATTTCTGGGGTGGCGCGTGTTTCCCGATCGCGTGCGGCTGGTGCGCGGGAACGTGGTGCGGTTCCGGCGGCGGTTGCGGAATCTGCTCGCGGGATTACGGTCCGGCGAGCTAACGCGGGATAACGCTGTGCAGAGTGTGCAGGCATGGATCGGACACGCGCGGCATGGGGGTACGTGGCGCCTTCGTGAGCAGATCTTCGAACGGAATCCGATTGTAATCCCGCCCCTATCAATGCAGTGTGCGCAATCGCAAAGCCAATCAACGCATCACCCGGTAGGGCCACCCGCAACTCCCGCCAACCCGCACTTGTAATATAATCGGCAAGCTCTTCAAGGAAGCACGAATGTCTTTCACCTACAAAGCCCTACCAGCCCTACTCTTCGCCTCAACGCTCTTGCCCGCCGCGCCGCCCGCGTCCAAAGAGCAACACCTGCTCTACGTAGCCAACCCCGGCATCCGCAACTACGAAGAAAACGGCGGCGTCGGCGTAGTGGTCTACGACATCGACAACGGATACAAATTCGTCAGGCGCATGCCCACCTGGGACGTCCCCGCCGGCCAGAAACCGGAAAACGTAAAGGGCATCGCCGCCAGCGCCAAGACCGGCAAGGTCTACGTCACCAGCCTGAACCGCATGATGGCCCTGGACGCCATCACCGGCAAGAAGCTCTGGGATAAGAGCTATGAAGGCGGCTGCGATCGCCTGGCAATCTCCCCCGATGGCAAGCTCCTCTACGTGCCCCAGCTTGAAGGGCCGCTATGGACCGTCGTCAACGCAGCCACCGGCGCGGTCCTCACCAAAATCGAAACCAAGGCGGCGTCGCACAATACCATCTACTCGCTTGACGGCGCCCACGTTTACATGGCTGGCCTGAAGTCCCCGCTGCTCTCCATCGCCAGCACCGACAATCATAAGGTCTCCTCCACCGTCGGCCCGTTCTCGGATTTCATCCGCCCCTTCACCGTCAACGGCAGCGACACGCTCTGCTTCGTAAACGTAAACAAGCTGCTCGGTTTCGAAGTGGGCGATATCAAAACCGGCAAGATGCTCCACCGCGTGGAAGTGCAGGGCTACAAGCAAGGCCCGGTCAAGCGCCATGGATGCCCCAGCCACGGAATCGCTCTAACGCCCGATGAAAAAGAACTCTGGCTTGCCGACGGAGCCAACAACTTCGTCCACGTTTTCGATGCCACCGTCATGCCGCCGAAGCAGATGCAAAGCATCAAGCTCCGCGACTCCCCAGGTTGGCTGAGCTTCAGTCTCGACGGTTCCAAAGCGTACTCGTCCACAGGCGAGATCATCGACGTAGCCAGCAAGAAAGTAGTGGCCACTCTAACCGATGAAGCCGGACGGGCAGTACAAAGCGAAAAGCTTCTGGAGATCGTGGTCGCAAATGGAAAGGTAATTCACGCCGGAAATCAATTCGGCGTCGGCATGAAGAAAAAGTGAATGGAATCGTATTCTGCATGGTAGCCATGACAGCCGTTGCATTCGCGGAGGACAGCGCACGCTTCTTCGACAAGCGCGTCGCGCCCATACTGACGAAGCGCTGCCTGGGCTGCCACAACCAGGAATTGAACGACGGCGGAATCTCTTTTCTGGATCGGGAAACGCTGCTCAAAGGCGGCAGCCGCGGCCCCGCTATCATCCCGGGACAACCGGAACAAAGCCTCCTGATTCACGCTATTCGGCGCGACAGCGAATTGCAGATGCCGCCCGGTTCGAAGCTCCCCCCGCGAGAGGTCGCAACCCTTACCGAATGGATAAAACGCGGCGCTCCCTGGGGAACGAAACTCCATCTCGCAAACAAATAAACCCAATGTGCTATCCGCTTGACTCACGTAATTGTTCCGGCACCCGCTTGGTGGGGCGGTCCCCCTGGACCGCGCCGGACGCCCTCGTCCCGCTGCCGGAGCCAACGCGGATACACCACTAACCCAATATGACGAAATTACTCTGCTGTCTCCTTTTCCTGATTCCCGCGGCCGCGCAAGAGCCTGAAGTCGCCGCCGCCGTAGCGTTCACCGAAGGCCCAACCGTAGACCGCGACGGCAACGTCTACTTCTCTGAAATTGTGAACGAGCGCATCATGAAGCTCGACACCAAAGGCGTGCTCTCCATCTACCGCGAACACAGCAACGTCGCCAACGGGCTGCTCATAGATCCGCAAAACCGTCTCATCGCCTGTGAAGGCGCGTCATGGGATCGCTACGGCGTCTCGGTCAAGGGGAAACCTCGCGTAACGCGCACCGATCTGAAAACCGGGAAAATCGAAATCCTCGCCGAGACCTACCAGGGCAAACCGCTGCAAGCCCCCAACGACGTCACCATTGACGGCAAGGGCCGCCTCTACTTCACCGACATGGCGGGCATGTCCGTTTATCGAATCGATGCCCCCGGCAAGTTCACGCGCATTCTGACAGACCCCGATATTCAGCGCCCCAACGGCATTCAAATCGCGCCCGACGACAAGACTCTCTATCTCATCGAAGCCAATCCCGCGCAAGGCGGCGCCCGCATGATCCGAGCCTACGACCTGCAACCCGACGGCTCGGTGCGCAACATGCGGGTCCATTACAACTTCTATCCGGGCCGTAGCGCGGACGGCATGAGTATCGATATCCAAGGCAACCTCTACGCCTCCGCCGGATTGATCCGGCCCAGGGGCACCTCGGAAACGCTCGATACCAAGTGCGGAGTCTACGTCATCTCACCCAAGGGCAAACTGCTGAAATTCATCCCCATCGCCGAAGATACAATCACCAACAATGCTTTTGGCGGACCTGATATGAAAACCCTCTACATCACCGCCGGCAAGACCTTGTACAAGGTGAGAACGGAAATCCCGGGGCTCCCGCGCTAAATCATGAAACGACTATCACTAGCTCTACTCTGCGCCACAATCTGCATCGCCCAGACAACGGCCCCGGTGGAAATCGAACTGATGACCTACGCCGAAATCCACGACGCCATCCATAAGAACGGCAAGACCACTGTGCTCATCTACAACGGTGGCACCGAGCAGCGCGGGCCGCACGCGGTCCTGGGCGGACACACCTTCATCGCCCACCGCGCCGGCGCCGACATCGCGCGCCGGCTTGGCAATGCGCTGCTCGCGCCCGTGATGCCGTTCTCGCCCGCGGATGGCCATCTCAACGCGAATTGGCCGGGCACCGTCTCTATCCCCACCGCCGTCTATCTCAGCGTGAATGAAGCGGCCGTCGCCAGCATGGTCACCAACGGTTTCCGCCACATCGTCCTCATGGGCGATCACGGCGGCGCACAGAAAGAACTGGACGCGCTCGCCGCCAGGCTGGATGCGAAGTACCGGCCCCAGGGCGTTCGCGTTCACTTTTGCGGCGCCGTGTATCGCGCCTATGGCGACTTCAATGAATATCTGAAACAGAACAAGCTGCCCATCGGCACCCACGCCGGCATCTCCGACACGTCGGTGCTTATGTACCTGGGCGGAAGCGATTGGATCCGCAAGGACAAGCTCGAGGCCGGGTCCAAAACAAACGGCATCAATGGCGACCCGCGCCTCTCCACCGCAGCCATCGGCAAAATCCTCTACGAAAGGAAGATCGCGGCAGCTGTTGACGAGATCCGCAAGATGACGCCCGCCGCACCTTAGAGCTTCCCCGGGTTGGCGGACTATCGAAGCGTTTGGCGCATTCCAGGTATAATCATCCGTACCTGCAATGACTAGTACAAGGTGGCAGCAAATCCGGGAAATCTTCGATTCGGCGCTGGAAGTTCCAGCCGCCGAACGAAGCTCTTTTCTCGGCAAGGCCTGCCCCGGCGACTCCGATCTTCGCTCTGAAGTGGAGCGCCTGCTGAAGGCACACGATAGCGCCGGCGACTTCCTCAATCAACCTGTCATCAGCACCGGTTCTCTTTCCGAAGGCGAACTGGTGGCCAATCGATACCGCATCGCCAAGCTCATCGGCCGCGGCGGAATGGGTGAAGTTTATCAGGCCACCGACCAACTTCTCAATGAAGAAGTCGCGCTCAAGACCTTGCGCGCCGATATTGCCCGCGACGAATCTTACCTCCGCCGCTTCCGCACCGAAATCCAGCTTGCGCGCAGAGTCACCCACCAGAACGTCTGCCGCGTCTTCGAAGTCGGCGTGCATGAGTTTCCAGGCACCACCCGCCCGCCCCTCCGCTTTTTCACCATGGAGTTGCTCTGCGGCGAAACGCTTTACGCCCGCATTCAGCGCTTGAGCCGGCTTTCGCCCCAACAGGCATTTCCCATCGCGGTCCAAATGGCGGAAGGCCTCGAAGCGGCCCATGAAGCGGGAATTGTCCACGCCGATTTCAAAACCGGTAACATCATCCTGGTGCCGGGCCCGGGAGGAGAACGCGCCGTCATCACCGATTTCGGCCTCGCCCGCATCGATCCCAATTCCAACAAAACCGACGAAACCCGCAGCGTCACCGTCGTCGGCCAAGTGGCCGGTACGCTTGCCTATATGTCGCCCGAACAGATGATCGGCGGAGCTGTCACCGCCGCCTCCGACATCTATTCGTTTGGCATCGTGCTCTTTGAAATGGCCACCGGCAAAATGCCGTTCGATGGTCAGCACGTCATCAATTCCGCGGTACAACGCGTCAGCGGTGAGGGCACCTCGGCGCGATCATTGGTCCCGAATCTCGATTCGCGATGGGAAGCGGCCATAGCCCGCTGCCTGCGGCGGGAACCCGCCCGCCGGTTTGCCTCCGCCGCCGACATCGCCGATTGGTTTACAGAACGTTCCTGGTGGACCCGCAGCCGCCACTGGACGCCCCGCGATTGGATGGGCGCCGGTGTCTCCGCGGTCATCGTTCTCTCAGCCCTTACCGGTCTCTGGGTCGGAACGCATCGCCCCTATCAGCCCAACCCCACGGCCCTCGAATGGTACGCCAAGGGAGAGGACGCCTTGCACTCCATGACGTTTGAAGCGGCGCGAAAAGCCCTGGAAGCCGCCGCCGCGGCCGACCCGAAATTCGCTCTCGCGCACGCCAGCCTCGCCTGGGCGTACGATGAGCTGGATTATTCCGAACGCGCCAAGGAATCCATGCTTCGCGCCATGACCGCCGCCCAGGAAACACGTCTTTCCAGCCGGGACGAGACGCGTCT
>JANXXV010000397.1 GCA_025350445.1 Bryobacteraceae bacterium
CTGAACCAAATCCTGGTGGATCTATACGGGCCCCAGCAATTGCTGCTTGGTGGTCACCTGCCTCCGGCTCTGGTCTTCGCAAACACCGGCTTCTGGCGGCCGTGCCACGGCGTTCCGGTGGCAGGAAATCAGTATCTGCACCTGCTCGCGGTAGATCTTGCGCGCGCCCCTGATGGGCAGTGGTGGGTCATCTCCGATCGCACCCAGGCACCCTCCGGCGCAGGCTACGCTTTGGAGAATCGGATCGTGTTGGGCGAAACGTTCCCCGACCTCTTCCGCGAGTTTCAAGTGCAGCGGATCGCCTCGTTCTTCCAGTCTTTCCGGGACAATCTACTCCGCCTATCGCCCAAGCCCCGCGAAAATCCCAGGGTGGTGCTGCTTACTCCCGGGCCGTTCAACGAAACCTACTTTGAGCACTCGTATCTCGCCCGCTACCTTGGCTTCTCGCTGGTGCAGGGCGGCGACCTCACCGTCCGCGACAGCCGCGTATTCCTGAAAACGCTGGAGGGCTTGAAGCAGGTGGACGTGATTCTGCGCCGCGTGGACGATGGCTTTTGCGACCCCATCGAATTGCGCTCCGGCTCGTTTCTCGGCGTGGCGGGCTTGATGGAAGCGGTACGCGCGGGCAACGTTGCCGTGGCCAACGCGCTGGGCAGCGGCCTGATTGAAACGTCGGCGTTCATGCCATTTCTGCCCGGCCTCAGCAAGCGCTTGCTCGGCGAACGGTTGAAGCTTCCCACCGTCGCTACGTGGTGGTGCGGCCAGCCCGAGGCGTTCCACTACGTTCGCGACAATCTGGATTTCCTCGTCATCAAACCAGCCTTCCCTTCCAAGGGTATGGAGCCGGTTTTTGGCGGCAGGCTTTCCGCGGAAGACCGTTCCAAACTGCTCGCCTGCATGCAGGAGCGTCCGCACGAATTCGCCGGCCAGGACCTTCTCGACATCTCCACTGTCCCGGTCTGGGCTGACAAGAAGCTCAGTCCCCGCCGCGTCGTTCTGCGGGTTTACCTCGCGGCTGCGGAGAATTCGTGGGTCGTGATGCCGGGAGGCCTCGCCCGCGTCTCCGCCACCCTCGATTCTCCGGTCGTGTCCATGCAGCGCGGCGGCGGCAGCAAAGACGTCTGGGTTCTGTCCGATAAGCCTGTGGACACGTTCTCGCTGCAACGTCCACGCAACCTGCCGGTGGACTTAAACCGAGGGGTCGTAAGCGATTTGCCCAGCCGCGCTGCCGACAGTCTCTTCTGGCTCGGACGCTACGCCGAACGCAGCGAACATCTGGCGCGCGTCCTGCGCTGTATTCTTAACCGGCTGACCGGCGAATCCGGAGCGTCCGAAACATCGGAATGGGATTCTCTCATAAAGCTCTACGATTGCTTGGAATCCCCGCACATTCCTCCCGCGAAGGACGATCCGGAAGGCCATCTCGACCAAGCCGGCGACTTCGAACAAGAGATTCTTTCGCGGATTTTTGAAGACCAGCGCAGCGATAGTCTGAATGCCATGCTGAACCGCGCCGGACGCGCCGCCGCTCACGTGCGCGACCGCCTGTCGAGCGATCTGCAACGTATTGTCAGCCAGTTCGGCACCGTGGCCCGAGTGGCCGACAAGGCAGCATGGGGATACGCCTCGGCCGGCGATGCGTTGGCCGTGCTGAACCGCTGCATCGCCACATTGGCGTCCCTCCGCGGCATCGAAATGGAGAACATGACACGCGGCCCGGGCTGGCACTTCCTCAGCATCGGACGCCGCGTGGAGCGCGCCGTGCACATGGTGCAACTCTTCCGCGGCATCATGGTTCCGTTGGGACCGCAAGACTGGCCGGCACTGGAAATGCTACTGGAGGTTGCCGACAGTTCCATGACCTACCGCTCGCGCTACTTCACCACCCTGCAGCCCCCGCCGGTGCTGGACCTGCTGATGAACGATGACACGAACCCCAGGGCCCTGGCGTTCCAAATGAATGATCTGTCCGAGCATTGCCAGTACCTGGCCAGCGCCCCCTCCGGTGGCGGTTGGCCGGTCTTACAGCAGAAACGCTTGGAAGAGGCGGCGTCGAAGCTGTTTCACGCGGATGTGCTTGAGCTCTGCACTCCAGGCGAAGGCGGCACCCGCGAATTGTTGGATGAACTGCTTACCGCCATTGATCACGCGCTGCCCGCGTTTTCGAACGCCATCACGCACACCTACTTCAGCCATGCCGAATTGGAGCGTGTCACGTGATCTATAGCGTCCGTCACCGAACCACGTATGAGTATGAGGACCCGGTTTCGGTATCTCATCACGTCGTCCGCCTGACCCCTCGCGATTTTCCGGGACAGACGTGCCGCAAGAGTAAGATATCGGTGGCGCCCGTGCCTCCCAGCACCGCCAGTTGCAACGACTATTTCGGCAACGGACAAACCTTTTTCACCCTACAGGAGCCGCATCAACGGCTGATTGTAGAAGCCAACAGCGAACTCGAAGTGTTCCCCGCCGTGGTGCCGGATCTCTCGGCTTCCCTCGGCTGGGAAAAGGTAGCTCGCTTTTTGACCACGGACCATAGCGCAGAAGCACTCAACGCCTATCAGTACGTCTTCGATTCGCAGCGCGTACGCGCTAACCGCGAGTTGGCCGATTACGCGCGCGAATCGTTTCCCGCTGGCCGTCCTGTTCTAGAGGCCGCCTTCGATCTCACGCGCCGCATTCATCGCGATTTCATCTTCGATAGCAAAGCCACCGAAGTCTC
>JANXXV010000464.1 GCA_025350445.1 Bryobacteraceae bacterium
GAGCGAGGCGCACCAGATAAACGTCACCAGGATTGTCCTCGGCCAACAGAATGGTAATCACGTTATCATTCATAGTTACGGTACTCCAAATGGTGCAGTGAATAGAAAATTGGACCCGCCGCCAAGCTTTGATTGTACCCAAATACGGCCGCCGTAACGATCCACAATTCGCTGACAGATTGCCAACCCGATTCCAGTGCCGGGATACTGCTTTCCGTGCAGCCGCTTGAAAACCCCGAACACCTGCTTCACATATTGCTCTTCAATGCCGATCCCATTGTCCTGCACGGAAAACACCCATTCCAATCCTTCTTTCCGGCAGCTCACGTGAATAAAAGGGATCTGTTCGCCCCGGTACTTGATCGCGTTTCCAATTAGATTCTGAAATAGCTGCACCAGATGTATTTCCGCCATCAAAACCACGGGAAGATCGCCATGAATAATTCGGGTGCCGGACTCCTGAATCGCCACATTCAGATTGGCCAGCGCTTTCTGAAGCGCTTTCGCCACGCACGAGCCCGCGGCCGGTCCCTGGATCGGCTCGCTGGTGGCTTGGGAATAGGCCAGCAGATCGCGCAGCAAATAGTCCATTTGACGAGCTCCATCCACAGCGAACTGGATGAAAGTATCCGCTTCGGAGTCAATCTTTCCTATGTATTTCTTCTTCAGCATCTGGGAATAGATAGACACCATTCGCAGCGGCTCTTGCAGATCGTGGCTGGCGGCGTAGGCAAATTGCTCCAGGTCGGCGTTCGACCGTTGCAGCAGCGCATTGGTATTAGCGATTTCAGCCTCGGCGGCTCGGCGATCGGTAATGTCGGTATGAACACCCACCCATTCCCGGATTGTTCCGTCTTCATTCCTTACCGGCACGGCTCGGATAGAAAATAGCCGATAGACGCCATCAAACCGCCGCACTCTGTGCTCGAAAATCATCTGGCGCTGCGCGGCTACACTCCGGTTCCATTCATCAATTGTGGGCTGTGCGTCGCCAGGGTGGACCGCCTTTGCCCAGCCGAAGCCCTGATATTCCTCGAAGGATTGCCCGGTAAAACCTGCCCAGCCGGGCTGTTCCCCCGTCATCTGACCACTGGAACTGTTGGTCCAAACCAGATCGCTGATGGTCTGCAGCGCCGTCCGGAAACGCGCTTCGCTATTTCGCAATGCCTGTTCGCTGTTCCTAATCGCTTCTTCACTGCGCTTACGGTCGGAGATATCGTTCAGATACACCGCAATGCCCTTTTCACTTGCGGGATACGCATGGAATTCAAACCAGGCATTCAGCGGTTTGTAGAAGCTGTCGAAATGCGTCGGAATTCGGTCGGCTGCCACGCGCCGCAAATTGGCTTCCACCTCGGACCCCAACAGATTGGGGAAGTCCTGCCAGATTGTCTTACCTACAATCTCTTCCTTAGGCCGTCCTAATATTTTTTCCGCAGCCGCGTTGGCATACTCAAAATTCCAGTCCGCGTCCAGCGCCAGAAATCCGTCGGTAATGCTCTCCAGCACATCCCGGATTTTCGCATTCGAGGAAGCCAGAGAGTCCTCTGCATTCCTGCGCTCGGTGATATCGCGGAATACAAGGACAACTCCCAGCATCTGGCCCGATCCATCGCGAATCGGAGCCCCGCTGTCGTCAATCGGTATCTCACGGCCGTCCTTAGCCAACAGAACAGTATGGTTGGCCAGCCCTACAACGTGACCCTTTTCCAACACCTTTGTCACCGGACTTTCCACCAACGCGCGGGAATATTCATTCACAATATGGAAGACCACGGCTAGCGGCTTCCCCATCGCATCGTCCGCGGTCCAGCCGGTCAACGCCTGCGCCACGGGATTTAGAAAGGTAACATTGCCTTTGGCGTCTGTGGTGATCACGGCATCCCCGATGCTGACGAAGGTGGTCATCAGCATTCCATGACTCCGCTCAATCTCGGCCCTCAGCCGCTCCTGGCGTGCAGTGGCCGATCGAATAATGGCGACCGACACCAGGATGATGCCGAACAGAATGATGCATCCGGTCCCGACAACCACCCGCAGGCGTTCCGCCTTGGCATGTCTTACTTTAGTTTGAGCCAGGAACTTCGCGGTCTGGAAGGACAGCATCTCATCGCAGATCTTGCGGATGGCGTCCATGGACCGCTTTCCTTCGTCCGTAGCAACAATCGCCATCGCCGCTTCAGCGCCTTTCGCCGATCGAATGGCCACCGTTCGCAGGAGTTCGGAAAGCTTGTCATTTGTCAGACGGTGCAGGCTCTTCACCCGCTCGGACTGCTCGGGATACTGGCTGGTGCCTGACGTGATCCGGTCCATTAAACCCGGAATTACCAACACTGCGGAATTGTAAGGTTCCAGGTACCGCGCGTCTCCGGTCAGCAAAAATCCCCGCTGCCCGGTTTCCGCATCTTTCATTGCCGAAAGGAATTAACCGGTAACATCCCGCACGTCGTCTGCCCGGACCGATTCCGAATAGGCAAGCTGAAGTCCTTGCCATTCGCCGAAGAAAGTGAATCCCATGACGCACAAGACAAGTAGAGCCAGCCCCAGCAATACCGGACCGGGCACTGACAATCCCGTCAGCGGGACATTTGGCATCTTGGACGTATAGTCGGCACCTTTAGCCGGCAATGGTTCGAATGTATTCCTGCCCGCTACTACCAGCGCGGCAGCACGCGCTTCCAGCGCGGATCGATATGCTTACGCATTTCCGCCTCGTCGTCCCGCTTCCGGTAGTCCAATTTGTGATAGCGCTCGGAGCCGCGCGCCAGTTGATCACGATCCAGATCGACGCCCAATCCCGGTTTGTCGGGAATGCGGACGCAACCGTCCACAAACGGAATGCGGCCACCGACCACTACTTCATCGATCCCGGACTGCCACGGATAATGAGTGTCGCAGGCGTAGTTAACATGCGGTGCCGCGGCAGCGGCATGAGTCATCGCCATCAGGCTGACACCAAGATGATTGTTCGAATGCATGGAGACGCCCAGATGCAGCGTTTCACACAGATCGGCCAAACGCTGCTGCGCCCGCACGCCACCCCAATAATGTGGATCGGACAGAACCACTTGCACAGCATCGGCCTTTTGCGCTTCCACGACTTGGGCAAAGCAAGTGACCGCCACGTTGCTGGCCATTGGCATATCGATCCCTTCGTCGCGAAGGCGCTTTCGAACTTCGGCCATTCCGGCGATGGTGGCCGTGGGGTCTTCCAGATATCCGCCGTTCGAAAGCTCTTCCTTCAGCGAACGGCCCACGTAAACCGACGTCGGGATTGACCACGCACAGTTCGGATCGATCCGCAGCGGATACGACGGACCAAACTCCTGCCGCAGCGCGCGTATGGTATCGATTTCAATTTCCGGCTCCAGCACGCCGCCCTTGAGCTTAATCTCGCGGAAGCCGTACTTGCCGATCATTTGTTTGGCTTGGCGCACCATCGCCAGCGGGTCAAGCCCTTCGCCATACTCGTCTTCCCGCTTGTCGCCGCCTAGACCGCCGCCACCGGCGTGCTTATAGAACAGATAAGCCGAGAATGGAACAGCATCGCGCGCGCGACCGCCCACCACGTCGCAAAGCGGTTTGTCGAGCGCCTTGCCGATCAGATCCAGACAAGCAATCTCGATTGCCGCATACGTGCGGGTATGCCGGTCCAGCGGATTCTCCCCAGGCACCAGATAGGTCTGGCTGCGACCGCCCGCAACGGTTTCCGTAGCCGCCTCGTTCGACAGGTCCATCCAGAGACGCGTCAGTTGAAACGGATCCATGCCGACGACGCGGTCCCGCATCGCCTCGAGCGCCTGCAACGGGCCATCGCCGCCGTACGTCTCACTAATGCCGGTAAGACCGTCGGTGCTGGTTAACTCGACAATGGTGCGCAAAGCGTACGGCGCATGAAGACCGTAAGAACTGCGAAGTGGGCCGTCTGCAATCGCGACGGGATGGAGGCGCAGGCCGGTAATCCGCATTCCGGTACTCGTGATGAGGAGTTACTTCCGTGCGCCGCGCTGAGGGCTGCGCAGCTTGCTTTGGCGGCGCTTTTCGGATTTACGCTTCGGCTTGCTGATAATGAACGTGCCACTACCGATATACTTGGTGGAATAGAGCTTGTCTTCGGCCAACTGAGATTCTCCCGGGATTTGAAACTGCGAAGTTACCATTGTAGCGCAGGTAGTCTATCCTGAAAGTATCTGTCTGAGATGCGTAAATTGATCGGTTCCGGATTGTTAATCGTCATTGGGGGGTTCCTCGTCTGGGCGCAGGCCGCGCCGGACCTGGGCAAATCCGCCTTCTCCGATATCGACGATTCCCTGGCGCGCTTATCCAGGATTACCGGATTAAAGCAAGTCCGCAAGGTGCGATTCGATACCATCGACAAGCCAAGACTGAAGCTGTTCCTCGAAGAGCAGATCAAACAGGAGGTCAATCCTCACGAAATCAGGGCCGAAGAGCTGGCGCTGAAAAAGCTGGGCCTGGTGCCGCAGAACTTCGACCTGGCAAAGAACACCATCGAACTGATGACCGAACAGGCAGCGGCCTTTTACGACTATCGAAAGAAGAAGCTGTTTCTGATGGACGCGGCCACCGCGTCGGCGGGGGATCAGGACACGGTACTGGCGCACGAACTGGCGCATGCCTTGGCAGACCAGCACTTCAACCTCAACAAGTATCTGCACCGCAGCAAGACCGACGATAGTTCCCTGGCCCGCATGGCGGTAATGGAAGGACAGGCTACGTGGCTGATGTATGAGGTGCAGGCGCAGAAAACGGGCCAGTCGCTCACCACGTCCCCATCAATTGTGGAGGCGATGAGCCAGCCGTCGGAATCCAACAACAGCCAGTTTCCGGTCTTAAGCAAGACGCCGCTGTACATGCGGGAATCGCTGTTGTTTCCCTACATGCAGGGTTTGAAGTTTCAGCAAGCCGTGGTTTTGAAATTGGGCAAGGCCGGCTTTTCGGAGGTATTCCAAAACCCGCCGGTGAATTCGCAGGAAATTCTGCACCCGGAAATGTACATGAACCGGACCGCCGTAAAGCCGCCGGCGATGCCTGCAATCGGGTCAAGGTCGTCCTACCGGATTCTGACCGGCGGATCGATTGGCGAATTCGACCATTCGATACTCATAGAGCAGTACACCGGAAAGGCGGAAGCCGCTGCGTTGGCGCCTCACTGGAGAGCCGGCGCGTTTGAATTACTGGAAGAAAAGAAAAAGAAGTACACTGTGCTGCTCTATGCGTCTCAATGGGAAGACGCGGCCAGCGCGCGCCAGATGTTTGAAGCCTACCGCCGGGTGTTGAAAGGCAAATGGAAGACCTTGCTGCCAAAGAAGGAAAGTGACGGCATACTGATCGGGGAAGGCGACGACGGATATTTCCGGCTGCAACTGGATGGCACGCGGTTGACCAGCATTGAAGGCATGAAGTCGATCGGCGAAGTAACAGACATAAGGTAAACTGGACTAGGACGGCGGACTCCCGGGTCCGCGGCCGGCGC
>JANXXV010000469.1 GCA_025350445.1 Bryobacteraceae bacterium
TAACTTATTGCGGGCCAAAATTGGTCTTGACAAAGGGGTCCACTTTATACAATGACGGGGTGCCGCTATCCATCACCGAAGTGTTTGGCTACTCTCCTACCGACACTTCCACGGAGGCCGTAGCCCAACGGCACAGCGAACTGTGTCCGTTCTCTCGTCAAACTTGTTGGAAGTCCTTTCGGAGTGGCGGCGTCATTCATGGTACGTGCGCTGTTCGGCCACCCACATCGGAAGAGGTCATTGTTTGTCCAATGCGTCTATACGCCGGGGACTATGCGGTGCTGCGGGATGTTTCTGTCGTGGCATTCGGCTCCGAAGCGAAACTGATCCGAGCCGCTGATATAGCTGGTACCCAGGGCGAGAGATTCCGAGTCGTCGCATTCGGAAAAGGCTGGGGTGGCGAACTGCGGGTGCCGAGGTCTGCCGAAGAGACCGGGGACTATGCTGTGGATTGGATACTGGCGCTCATCAAGCCAGACGGCGGGTTGGAGGAATTCGTACCTGTGGAAGTTCAGAGCATGGACACTACGGGAAGTTATCAGCGCGAGTGGTATAAGCTTTTCGATAGGGAGCTACCGTCAAACTGCAAGACGAAGAACTCCAACATCAATTGGGAGAATGTGAATAAGCGGATCATTCCGCAATTGATGTCAAAGGGTAACGTCTTCCGCCGCGAGTCCCTCTGCAAGAAGGGTCTGTTCTTTATTTGTCCTGAACCCGTCTACAAGAGATTCATGCGGCGCATGGGGACAAAACTCAGCGAGTTTCCTCTCGGCTCAGGTTCATTGACGTTCAGGCGCTACCAACTTGCCGGCACTGTGACTCCAGGGCAGATCCGGCCACTGGAGTTCCAAGGCACCTTCACGACAACGGTGGAAAATCTTCGGGACGCTTTTAATTCGACACTCGGGTTGCCCTCAATGGGAGTTATGAGCGAGGCGATTCAGAAGGCGCTGCGCCGGAATCTAGGGAGACAATAGCGCGATCTGCTTGGAGACTGATTCGCTTGGACATACTAGCGGAGCAGCAACGAAGTGAGAACACGCGGAGAATCCGCGGCAAAGTTTCCTTGCCGGAGATGGTGGTACGGAGTTTCGTGCATGGAATGGGTTTTCGCTGCAAGTTCCGTGTCACAAACTTTTTGGGGGTCCCGATCTGATGTTTCCAATCGACCAGGCATTTCGTGAACCACCCTACCCAACCTCAGCTCTCGCGAACGCCCAACTTCCGCAGAATCGTCATCATCGGACACCAGTTGGTGAAGGCGGATTGAAACAGATTCAGCCCCACGAATGCGGTGAACAGATACCAGTACGGGCTCACCCAATAACCGAGCGCGAGAGTACCTACCACAAACGCACCCGCAATCATCCGCAAATAACGGTCGACAGTCATACAGCGTTCCTCCTATGTTGGTTGAAGAGATAGAACAGCACCGGCACGGTCATGCGCGATAGCAGTAGCGAGGCGATTTCACCCGCCATCAGCGCGATGGCCAATCCCTGGAAAATGGGATCGAACAGAATCACCGAAGACCCCACCACCACCGCTGCGGCCGTGAGCATCATCGGACGGAATCGAACCGCTCCCGCATCGATCACGGCAGCATCCAGAGGCATACCCTCTGCCAGACGCAGTTCGATAAAATCCACTAGAATGATGGAGTTCCTAACCACGATGCCGGCGCCGGCGATGAAGCCGATCATTGATGTCGCGGTGAAGAAGGCATTCAGAAGTCCGTGAGCGGGCAACGTGCCGACCAGTGAAAACGGGATGGCCGCCATGATGATCAACGGCGTCGCGAACGACTGGAACCACCCCACCACCAGCCCATAGATCAAGATCAACACCGCCGCGAAGGCGATGCCGAGATCTCGAAAGACTTCATAAGTGATGTGCCACTCGCCGTCCCACTTCATCGAGTAGCGCCCGGAATCTGAGGGAAGCGCGGCCATGTGCTGCTCAATCTGATAGCCTTCCGGAATTTTGATCTTGTCGATCTCCGGTCCGAGTTTGAGAACCGCATAAACCGGACTCTCGATCACTCCCGCAATGTCGGCGGTAACATACGTCACCGGCATCAGGTTCTTGTGGTAGATGCTCTTATCCTCGATCCCCTTTGCGGTGTGCACCAATTCTCCCAGCGCTACCTGCCGGCCATTGCGTCCGCCGATCTTCAAGCTCTGCATCCGCTCCAGATCGGAACGCGTAGCTCGGTCCAGCCGCACCATCAACGAAACGTCTTCCTTCTCCGAATCCTGATGCAGCAGACCGGCCGCATAACCGCCGGAGGCCACCTGCATGGAGCGAGCGATGTCATCGCCGGAGATGCCGTTGATAGCGGCCTTTTCCTCATCCACGGACAAGCTGTACTTCGATTGATCGTCCTCCACATACCAATCGACGTCTACCACGCCCTTGGTCCGCTTAAACAGATCCCGGATTTGCCGCGCCAACGCAATCCGTCTATCCATACTCGGGCCGTACACTTCCGCCACCAACGTTTGCAGAACCGGAGGACCGGGCGGCACTTCCGCCACTTTGATCCGCGCTCCGTAACGCTCGGCGATGGGCAAAACGCGCAGACGCACTTGCTTGGCGATTTCGTGGCTTTGCAGATTCCGCGCGCCCTTGGGCAGCAGATTCACCTGAATATCCGCCACATTCGGCCCGCGCCGCAGGTAGTAATGGCGCACCAGTCCATTGAAGTTGTAGGGCGACGCCGTTCCCACATAGGTTTCGACGTTCACTACCTCCCGCTGTTTCTGCGTCTCCTCCGCCAGCAATTGCGTCACGCGCGCCGTCTCTTCCAACGTGGTGCCGTTGGGCATGTCGACAATCACCTGGAACTCGCTCTTGTTGTCGAACGGCAGCATCTTCACCTTCACAAAGCCGAAGTAGAACAGCGAGACTGAGGCCAGCAGCAGCACCACCACGCCGCCGACGAAACTCCACCGCAGCATGGCCCGGTGCAGCAGCGCACCCATAAAGCGCCGGTAGAGTCGCGTAACAAAGTCCTCCCGTTCCCCTTCGTGCCGGCTGCCCGGCTTCAGAATCCGCACCGCGGCCCAGGGCGTCACGATGAAGGCAACCAGCAATGAGAAGATCATCGCGGCGCTGGCGCCGATTGGGATTGGGCGCATATACGGACCCATCAATCCACCGACGAACGCCATCGGCAGTATCGCGGCCACCACGGCCAGCGTGGCCAGAATAGTGGGATTGCCCACCTCGTCCACCGCCTCCACCGCGACCTCAAACGGCGGCCTGTCGTGATTGGCCGGCATCCGCCAGTGGCGAACGATGTTCTCCACCACCACGATCGCGTCGTCCACCAGGATGCCGATAGAGAAGATCAGTGCAAAGAGCGTAATCCGATTCAGCGTGTAGCCGTAGAGATAAAAAACGGTGAGCGTCAGCGCCAGCGTTACCGGAATCGCGATAAGCACAATCAGCGACTCGCGCAGACCCAGCGTTATCGCAAGCAGGACACTCACTGAAATCACGGCAATCAGCATGTGCCACAGCAACTCGTTCGATTTTTCCTTAGCGGTGTCGCCGTAGTTCCGCG
>JANXXV010000494.1 GCA_025350445.1 Bryobacteraceae bacterium
CGCTGTGTTCACCGCATATTCATTTGTGCTGAAAGAGGCCGGAACCGTCATGCCCGTCGATGAGAACCTGCATGAGCCGATTGTGCAAGAGTTGGGCATCACGGCTAAGACGCAGCATCTGGATGCCGCGAACCTCCGGGCGGCATCCAGATGCTGCGTCTTAGCCGTAATACCCAATTCCTGCACAAGCGCTCCATGCAGGTTCTCATCCACGGCTATGATGGTTCCGGCCTCTTTCAACACCAATGAATATGCGGTGAACACGGCGTCCGCGTTCCCGGTAGCCCCATACTGCTTCGCCATGCGTATGTTCTCCGCGTAGACGATTTTGGGTTCCACCTGATCCCAAATTCCCACACGATGCAGTGTCTCCACCGCGGCGTGACCATACGGCGAAAGCTCCGGCTTCGCGATAGCGACTACGCGGATCTTAGGCGAGATCAAATCGTGAATGCTGGCGACCGCCGTTCTACCGGGCGGAATCCATACGCAAAGAACGCCGGTCGCATAAGGTACGAGGCTTCCCGCAAGCAGCAATCCTTTCCGGTCCAGTTCCTCCACATGCTGCGCATCAGCGGCCGCAATCACATCGAAGGGAGCTCCATTCTCAATCTGCCGCGCCAACTGAGCGGTAGATGCGAAGCTGAACACCGGGTGGATGCCAGTTTGCTTTTCGAATATCGGTCCCAGATGCTGGAAGACTTCCGTGAGATTCGCCGCCGCCGCAACAAACACCTCGGGCGGTTCGTTTCGGCGGCAAGCGGTGGCACCCAGCAGGACGCCAATCAAGCACAATCGCTTCATCAAAAGCGCAAAGGCGGATTCCGGCGGCCGCCATCGACTGAGAAACCCGGCGGACTTGGCTGTCGGCAGCGAGTCAGCTTTGCGCGAGTTCATCAAAAGCGCAAAGGCCGATTCCGGCAGCGCCCATCGACTGAGAAACCCGGCGGACTTGGCCGCCGGAAGTGAGTCAGCTTTGCGCGAGTTCATCAAAAGCGCAAAGGCCGATTCCGGCGGCGCCAATCGAACGAGAAACCCGGCGGACTTGGCCGTCGGCAGCGGGTCCGTTTTGCGCGAGTTCATCAAAAGCGCAACTTCAACGCCAGCTCAAAGACGCGAGGATCGAACGCGCTGGTAATGCTGCCGAACGCGGCGTTCCCGGCCACGCCATTCGGCTGTCCCAGAGGCGGCGTATTTGACACATTGAAGACCTCGGCGCGAAATTCCAGCCGGGTCCGCTCTGCCAGCGGGAACGTCTTGCCAACCATCAAATCCGCATCCTGATAACCTGGGCCGCGGACTGGATTTCGCGAACTGGTGCCAAGGGTGAATTGCGGCGCCTGTACGAACGCCGCCGTATGGAACCACTGGGAGACGCTGCGCTGGCCGTTAGGCAAATTCGGATCTCCTACCCGGTTCGGCCGTTGCGTACCGTAACCGGCGAAGCTGTTGAAATTCGTGATTTGTGTCACCGTGACCGGCATTCCCGACTGAATCTTGATGATCCCCGCCACCTGCCAGCCGCCAGCGGCGACGTTCGCCCAACCATGCAGCCGGATTGGAAGCTGGTATACGAATCCAGATGAGAAAACGTGCGGAATGTCGCCGTTGGACAAATCTTTTTCCAGCCGCCGGTTATAACTGTCCGCCACCGGAAAGTTCGCCACCGGACCCGTCAGGATGGAAGCATCGAATACCGAAGAAGCGTCGTCAATCAGTTTCGAAAATGTATACGCCGCCGTGACGGTCAATCCCTTTGAGAACCGCCGCTCCAAGTGCGCCTGAAAGGCATGATATGTCGAGTTCCCGATATTATTGCGAAACAGAGTCACCGTGGTGAAACGCGGATAAGCACGCAGTAGCTGCTGCCGAGTGATCGCCGCCCCGCCGAGCGAAGACGACACCGGAATTTGCCCAAAGAATGGATTCGCAACCTGCTGTGTTAACTGTGCGCCCAGTGCCAGCGCGGAAGCAGGCAACTGATTGAAGTTCGAGTCTGGAACACCAAGGTGCGTCAGCTTCGAACCCAGGTAGCCCATCTCAGCGCTCCACTGCGTGCCGAAAGTTTGTTGCACCGTGAAGTTCCATTGTTGCGCATAGCCCGAGCCTGTCTGGCGATCGACTCCGAAAACGCCCTGTCCCAGGCCAGAGTTCGCATTGGGCGGCGTCACTTGCACTGATGGCCCTTGCGAAAGAACGAAGGCCGGATTGATATTGTCCTGCGCCCGCTGGCCCACGCTCTGAATGAAAGGGAAGAACGGCACTGTGAATGGCGTCGTGATGCCTGCCTGTTCAATCCACACCAGTCCATACCCGGAACGAATTGCGAAGGAATCCGTCAGCTTATACGCAAGGCTCAGGCGAGGGCCGAAATTGTTCAGATCGAGCTTTCTGGCAGAGCGGGAAACGCCTTTCGCGCCCAGGAAATCAAGTTGTTGCGAATTTAAGTTGAACACCGCTCCGCGATCGTTCGCCTCGGTGGAGGGGAAGTTCAAGGTGTAGCGCAGCCCGGCGCTCACGCTCAGCCGTCCGGTCGCTCGCCAATCATCCTGTGCGAAGAACTCCGCGATTGTGGCCCGCGGCTTCAGCACCTGCTGTTGGATATCGATGTTGAAAGTATTTACCTGACCCAACAGGAACGATGCCAAGCTGTTTCCAGTGCCGGCTACAACCGCTCTGGCCTCACTGAGACCCGCGGTGGGAATCGTGCTGAACGTATAAAGACCATAAGGATCCGGTGGTTGCATAACGTCCAACCGCTCCAGCCGGATATCTGTCCCGAATTTTAAGCTTTGTCTGCCCTTGATGATTGTGAACGTATCGATGAATTGGGTCACCGACGTCGTGAACTGAGAGTTCGCGCTCTCGGTGGGGCCCACCTGCTGAAATCCCGCGATCTGGTAAATGGGAGAAGCCTGATTTACCCCGATGCCGGTCCGGTTCACTCCCCTCCGCGTAAATCCGAACCGGAGCTGATTGACTGAATCCGGCGAGACCGTATAAGCATAGTCGGCCGCCACCGAATCGGCTTGCGTCAGGGTGTCGCCAATCACACCCGAAGTGAGGCTGCCGCTGCCATCGGGGAGCGGTGTCCCAGGCGCCGAGCTA
>JANXXV010000168.1 GCA_025350445.1 Bryobacteraceae bacterium
CGCAAGCTTCCGCAAGTTCCTTGATGATTTGCGATTGCGTCATTCGAGTTGGTTCAGCCATGATTCTCCTTTTCGATTCTGCAGAACAATCAGAGGTGCGCGCCTATCTCCAATGCGGCCCCTGCTTTCTGATTTGCAACCTCATCATAAGGGAACCAGTAAACGTTGTAAAGGGAAAAGGTGGAAAAAGCCCGCTTTTGCGGGCTTTTCTACAGGGATACGTCTTCAGAGCCCTATGGATAGGGCTTTTCGAGCGATTTCAGTTCTTCAGCGTCGCGGAAGCGGCGATTCCCCGCTCATTCGCGGCGCTTAGAATTCCGAGCTTTGCGCGGAGCTCGGTGTCGATCTGAGCGCTGGTTTCCGGATGTTCCTTCAGGAACAAACGCGCATTCTCGCGGCCTTGCCCGATGCGTTCTCCACGATAGCTGTGCCACGAGCCGCTCTTCTCGATAATGTTGTTCGCCACTCCGAGATCGATCAGGTCGCTTTCGCGCGAAATTCCTTCTCCGTGGATGAGATCGACCTCCGCCTCCTGAAACGGTGCGGCAACCTTATTCTTGACAACCTTGATCTTGGTCCGGTTCCCGATGATCCTGTCGCCATCCTTAATTGCAGCGCCGCGGCGGATCTCGGCACGGATAGAACAGTAGAACTTCAGCGCCCTGCCGCCAGTGGTGGTTTCTGGGTTGCCGAATACGACACCGATTTTTTCGCGAAGCTGATTGATGAAAACCAGGCAAGTGTTGTTGCGTGCAACGTGGCCCGTGAGCTTTCGCAGGGCCTGGGACATCAGGCGGGCATGAAGACCCATGTGACTGTCGCCCATCTCGCCTTCGAGTTCCGCCTTGGGAACGAGCGCCGCGACTGAGTCTACGACGATAAGATCAACGGCGCCGGTGCAGATGAGCGCGCCCGCAATCTCAAGCGCCTGTTCGCCATGATCGGGTTGCGACACGATCAGGTTGTCGACGTCGACGCCTAGGGCGCGCGCGTACTTCGGGTCGAGGGCGTGCTCGGCATCAATGAAAGCGGCGCTGCCTCCGGCCTTCTGCGCTTCGGCAATCAGGTGCAGCGTGAGGGTGGTTTTGCCGGAAGACTCTGGCCCGAATATTTCGATAACCCGGCCGCGTGGGAATCCGCCGACGCCCAGCGCGGCGTCAATCGCGAGCGATCCGCTGGAGATGACGGTCACCGGTAGAGCGTTTTTTGAGCCCAGCAGGAGGACCGAGCCCTTGCCGAATTGTTTGTCCATTTGTACAAGCGCGCTCTGGATCGCCCGCTGCCGTTCCTGAAGATTCAAGTGACACCTCGCTTCGCAAGTATGGTGCGGGTGGCGCGCAATTATTCTCAGGGATTGCGACTGGCGCGGGACGACCGGCTTCTCTCCCCCGGGGGGATAGCCAGTCAGTGTCAAAAGAGCGGCACTAAAGGAACAGCTTAGGCGCCGGCTTGCCTTTACGAGGGTCGCGCCGGCCGCGGCGCGGAATTCGGCTTCACGATGGAAGCGGCAATCGCGGCTCTGCCTACAAAGCGCAATGTAGAAGTATCCGCTCGATCAATCGGCATCTTTTGAGGAACTCGCGCAAGACGGACTCGCTTCCGGCGGCCAAATCCGCCGAGTTTCTAGTTCGATTGGCGCCGCCGGAAGCGGCCTTTGCGCTTTTAAGGAGCTCGCGCAAAACGGACTCGCTTCCGGCGGCCAAGTCCACCGAGTTTCTCGTCCGATTGGCGCCCCCGGAAGCGGCCTTTGCGCTTGTTAGGAGGCAAGGCGGACGGCCTTCGACCAAGCTTTCGCTTTCAAGCCACTGCCGCACTTCGGCGGAGGACGCACCCCAAGGAGCCGTCCTCCGTGCAACTTAGAACACCAGGCGCAGCGCCATCTGAATCCTGCGCGGCGTATTCGCCTGGCTTGTGATCTTACCAAACGTTGACGAAGTCGGCGTTAGATCCGGAGCATTGAAAATGGCGCGGTTCGTGCTGTTGAAGAACTCGCAGCGATAGGTCATCGCCAGTCGCTCGGTAATGCGGAAAGACTTAATTATCGAGAAATCCACCTGGTTCACGCCGTCCTGCCGCAAGTTTCCAAAACGTGTCGGGAAGGTTCGCAGGTTTTGCGAAAACTGTTGCGCGCTGACCCTATTGAATTGGGTGATATCGAATGCGCCGTCAACATGATGCGGATTCAAATTGAGAGGCCCGCCCAGGTAGATGACATTGCCCCATCCGAGTGGAGTTCCGGGCTGTAGCGTATATATGACGTTGGTGTTCCACCCGCCAACAGCCAGGTCCACCAGACGATTGGCGCTGCCCATCATGGCCTTTCCTTTACCAAAAGGTAAATCGTAGCTGCCGCTCCAAACCAACCGATAGGGGCGGTCTTCCGCGGCGGGGCGTTTCTCCAACACCGAGTCATACTCGTTCAACCGGCTACGTTTCTCCAGTAGCTTCGATTTCTGGAAATTCAGCAGCATCAGGAACCCGTGCGAGAAGCGCTTTTCGAGCCTCGCCTCGATTGCGTGGAAGTAAGACGAACCGTCGGTAAACTGCTGCCCGGTCACTTTGGTGAACTGTGGGAAGGCGAGCAGCAACTGGCTGCGAGCTACGACGCTACCGTTCAACGCGGTGCCGGGAATAAGGCCCGCGAATGGATTGGGGACATTGGCCGTTAGCCGGTCGATGGTAGCCTGGTCGCGCGCTGCCGAAGTTGACAGGTATTGGTTCGGGACGTTGTCGAAGTTATGATCCACCGGCATCCCCACGGCCTTGTTTCCCATGTAGCCGATATCGAGCAGAACATTGGAAAACAGTTCTCTTTGCATGGACATCATCCAGCGGGTGGAGTAGGCGTACCGTGGATTGGCATCGTAGAAACTTACGTCTTTACCCAGGAATGTACCCAAGCCTTGGCTGGATCCCGTGGGGCCCAGGATACCGGTCGGGAACGGATTGGCAAGAGTAGCAGCCGGGGTGAGGAAGCCATCGAGCGAAGCCACGAGCGATGTGGTTTGGCTGAAGCCCGGCGCGTTGTTGCCGGCGACTCCGAAGGGGAAATAGTAGATACCGACGCCACCGCGGACAACGGTTTTATTGCCGAGAAACCCGGGGGTCCACGCAAACCCGATGCGTGGAGAGAAGTTATATTTCGGTGTCGAGTAAATGCCAGGGTGGCTGGAGCTGGTAAAGAGCGGCCCTCCATTTACCTTGAACTGACCCGCCGGAATTTCCGGGATGGGGTTTGCGCCGTATGCGGCCAGAGCCTTAGCGGAGATCGGACTGGCCGAACTGTTGTCGAAACCGCTAAGCGTCCGGTTATATCGCTCTGTTGTGGGAGTCTCACCTTCCATCCGTAGGCCCAGGTTTAAGGTGAGATTCGAACTGACGCGGAAGTCGTCCTGCAAGAAGAAGGCATAGTAGTAGTTCTTGTTCGTGCGGGCAGCGTTCAGATCGTATTGTCCCGAGGTGGGCAGGCCAAGCAGGAGTGCCGCCAAATCCTGGCCAATGGGCGCGCCAGCGGAGTTATCGAAGGGCCCGTTCGTCCAGTTGTTTCCGAATACGAAGTTGCCGTTGGAGTAACCGTAGTGGCTCCTCTGAGGAATCTGTGGGTAACTGAAAGGTGTCACCGCTGGGGTTGAGTGAGGAGCCTGTAGAACTTCCGGCAGGTGGAATCGAAGGAACGCTGCTCATCTTCCGAGCCGTTGTGGATCAAGGGACCGCCTTCTTGATCGATCACTTTGCGAACCAACTGGTCGGCGGGGATCTTTCTCAGAGAAGGCTCTTGGTTGAGGTCGCGAATAATTTCGCCACCGAGCAGCCACATATTATCGACGTGTCTCTGGATGGTTCTCTTCGACAAGTCTGAGGCGGCTAGATCAAGAAGGAAGGGCAGGAAGTATTCCACCAGTTTGCGACCGGGTGGAAGATCC
>JANXXV010000499.1 GCA_025350445.1 Bryobacteraceae bacterium
GGCGGCCCTGAAGCGCGAGAATGTGTCTCTTGAAGCCGCCGACGCCGTAATCATTCATACCGGTTGGGGCCGCCTGTGGGATAGCGACGTTTCACGCTACGGCAAGGGGAATCCCGGTATCGGCGTTGCCGCCGCGGAATGGCTGGTGCGTCAGAACCCGATGCTTGTGGGGGCCGACACTCCTCCCGTGGAAGTTTCGCCCAATCCGGATAAGCGGGTGAACACGCCGATCCACCAGATCATGCTGGTGGTGAACGGCATCCATTTGCTGGAGAACCTAAAGCTGGACGAGCTCGCGGCCAAGCGGGTATACGAATTCGCCTTCCTGTTGGAACCGCTCAAGCTTCAGGGCGCAACCGGCTCGACGGTTGCACCGGTAGCCGTGCGATGATCGCACGCCGCCGGGCAACGTCCGGAAACAACCCGGCCTGCTTCCGCCACACCGCCGCGTTGGCAGTAGTGCACGGTCCGCTTGAGTCAAGGTTGGCGTTAATCCAAAGTGCCCACCATCTCGCGCTGCCGGGCCATGCGTTGCTCCCGATCCCGCGCGAAACGCTGAACCCCCGCCAAGATCGAGCCGGCGTCCAAATGCGCCTCGGCGATCACATCCGATTCCAGGCCCCCCGTGAGCCATTGATCGTCCCAATCGGAAGTGAGCGAATAGGCATCCGTAAGCGGTCCCACGTTGCGGACCGGCCACACGCGCCGCGTGCCGGTGCTGACGATCATGAGGTCGTAGTAAGCCTCCGGGGGAAGCACAGCATGGCGGTAATCCTCCGGTTGCCTGTCGAACAATTCTTCGCTAATCGCGGCGATCACCTTTACGTTGACTCCGGCTTGCTCCAGAAGCGGCAGTACGCTGACCAGATTGAACGTTGAGCTGGACCCCTGCGCGATGACGTAGCCATGTCTGGGTTCCCCAGGCGCAAAGTCGCGAATCACATAGAGTCCTTTCGCCGCGGCTTTAAGATCGGCATCGGCAAACCCGCGGCGGTCGGCGACCGGGAAATCGGGACGGGCCACTTCCAGGGTAATGATGCCCACCTTCGGATCGCGCGCGGCGATCTCAGCGGCGGCAAAGTAGCCCGGAGCTACGTCATTGTAATCCCAAAAATTCAAGTGAATGGTCTGGCCGCGGGGAAATAGCTTCCACACCTGGGGTGCAAAAATGCCAAAGTGCGTGCGCCCGTCGGCGGCCGTCTCCGGTCCGGAGTGAGCCACTAAGATATGCAGGACACCCATGCGAAACCGGCTATCCTGGTTCTGCTGACTCCACACGCGGGCGGGCGTGTACATCAAAGGCGTAAATGCACCATAAGTACCGCTGAGGGCCCACACACCGGCAAACTTCGCGGGGTCAACGGAGGCGCTCTGGCTCACCAGCCCGATCGCAGTCGAGGCGTTACCCGCTTCCTGAATGGCGGCCTTGATGCGCGTGCCAAGGGGATTGGATTCCGGATCGTAGTGGCCCCACAAACTTCCGTGTTCCACGTTGATGGATTCGGAGAGATCGGCGGCCAGCGTAAGGAATCGGTTGCCGGTGACATAGTTCAACCATTTAATGATTTCCGATATTCCACGCCGCGCGCCGGCGGCTTCGCCTGGCTTGCGGAAAAGGGCGACACTGAGTTGCTTTCGCGCTCCCGACAGAGAATTGGTTATAGTCAGGCTCTGCGGTTCAACGGGCAGATTTGCCACGCGCAGGCGGTCGTCCAGGAATGGATTGCTCATTACGTCCACACGCACGGGTGCATCGTCTTTGACCGTGTCACCCAGAGCCACCAACCGGTCGGCCAACCAGTCGCCGAGACCGTTCCGGTCAAGAACCGACATCACCACATCGATATTGGTTTTGAATTGGATCAGCCGCTCGCGCGGATCGCTGACGGGCCCCTCGTGAATTCCGGCGAACTGAACACCGTAATGCTCCTCGAACGTTCTTGCCAGAGCGGCAAAATATTCGGAGTTCATTTTCATGGCGTACGGATGGCTGCGGTAACCCACCATTTGATCGCCGAATCCTGGAATCTTTCCGTCCACGGCGCCGGGCCAATATCCTTTTGTGGTCTTGCCAATCACTATCATCGGGCGGCGGTCGGCGGGGTCCCAATCCTCCATACTCTTGAGGACTGCCACGATTTGGCCGTAGTCATTTCCATCCTCTAATGGGAAAACATTCCAGCCATAGGAAGTCCACTGATCGATCAGCCGGTAACCGTCGTACTTCCGGTCGATGACGCCACCAAGAAGCGAATCGTCGATGCCCGCGTTGTTATCGGAAAGAAGGATTCGAAGGCGTCTGCCTACCTTCAACGCCAAAGCCTGAGTCTTAAGCTCCTGGGCGTGCCCCTCGGTCATGGCGAACTCACCTTCGACCGCCATGATTTTCGGGGAACCGCCGGAACCGAAAATATCCCAGAATGCCGCTTTGCCGGCGGCCGTGGCAATGCCGACACCCGACGGGCCGCCATTTACGTCGTTGGTGAGATCGGTACTCTCGGCGTGCCCGGCCAGAGCACGGATTCCCCTTCCCCTAGCCTGGACAAACAGGGGGTGGTCTTGCAGACCGTGGTCCTGCAGCAGGGTGCGCATGGCTGCGGCGCCGCGCCTGAATCCCAGTGCATCGACCGGCAACATCGCCACATGCGGATCAACATGGAAACGCCGGTCGCCCGTGGCCCCGCATCTGCGCGCCAGGGCTTGGCCCATGATCATCCACAAGGCGTAACAAGTGGGAACGTTATGCCCGCCGGCGAGCAGGAATTTATCGCACTGGGGGTGCTTCGGGCGACGGTAGTCATAACGCATTCCGCCCAGTTCCGGCCCGGCCAGGTGTGCCGCCACGTTGTAGGGTGTGCAAGCCAACGGACCGCCGAAATGACCCGTCTGGGCATAATTGCCGAGCATCACCAGGGTCATACAGGTCATGTACCCGATGTCTTCTATTTTCTCCTGTTCGAGCGGCATCTTCGTTAATTCAAGCGATGTTGGTCCAGTGTGCGCAGTCACGAGAAATCTTTAAACCTCCGGCATCTTGAATCTGGTTTTCACGCGCCCGCACCTGAGTCGACGTCATGGCGGCCCAACACCCTCGGATCGAAGTTCGTTTGGGCACGAAAAGCTTATCACGAATCGGGGGATGGGTCGATTTCGCATTCGCAGTCCGCACTCGCAGTAGAGCAAGGACGCCTGCCAGCGCCACCAGCGCTCTCCGATTTTGGCGCCGGCTGGAACGGTTGGAGCTACACATCGGGGGCTCATGGAGGAAGTCCAACAAGCGGCCTTGCAGGCCATCCGTTACGCGCCTATCCTGAGACTGGGGCTTCCACCCGCAATGCCGGCAAGAGACGTATTCTATAATCCAGCATGTCTCTCCACCGCTTCCTGGCCCTGGGCGCCATCACCGCCCTGTCGCTTGCAGCCGCCGATTACGATCTGCTCATCCGCAACGCCCGTATCGCCGATGGCACCGGAAGCCCGGCGATCACCGGAGATGTGGGTATCGCGGGCGGCAAGATTGTGGCGGTGGGTAAACTCGCATCCGCCACCGCCACGCGCGTCATTGATGCCGGCGGGCACGTGCTTGCTCCGGGCTTCATCGATGTACATACTCACGTCGATCTGAAAATCGGCTATGGCGCGCTGGGCGCGATCGAGAAGATGCCTTTGGCGGAGAACTTCATTCGCGACGGAGTGACCACGCTGATCACCGGCAACTGTGGGCATTCCGAGACCGACCTGTCCGACTTTTTTAGCCGCCTGGAAACCGCCCGGCCGGCCACCAACGTTGCTTCGCTGATAGGTCACAACGACGTGCGGCGCGCCGCCATGGGAGAAGCCAACCGCAAAGCCACTCCCGCCGAGATCGCGCGGATGAAAGAGATGGTAGCCCGTGCCATGCAGGCGGGCGCCGTGGGCTTCTCTACGGGTCTGATCTATGTGCCAGGCACTTATTCCGATACCGAAGAAGTGCTGGCGCTGGCGAAGGAGGCGGCGCGCTACCAGGGCGTCTATGCGAGCCATATGCGCGACGAGGGAGCGCATGTGACGGAGGCGATTGACGAGGCGGTGCGGATCGGGCGCGAGGCGCACATGCCCGTCCAACTTTCGCATTTCAAGATCGACAATAAGCGCATTTGGGGCGAAAGCGGGAAGACCATCGCGCTGGTTGAGAGGTATCGCAAGGAAGGCATCGACATCACCGTGGATCAATATCCTTACGACCGGTCGAGCACGATTCTTGGGCATCTGGTTCCAACGTGGGTGCTGGCCGATGGCGAACGCGCGATTCGCGAACGGCTTTCTAATCCTGCGACGCGGGCAAGAATCGCAGCCGAAATGCGAGCGCAACTCGATTCCCTCGGTTTTGATGATTACTCCTGGGCGATGGTGGGGTTCAGCCGCGTGAATCCCGCGGTGAATGGCAAGACTATTACGGAGATCAACGTCATGCGGTTGGGCAAGCCGGGAGTGGAAGGCGAGATCAAGACGATTCTCGACATGCTGGCGGCCGAGCCTTCCGGGACGAACATGATCTATCACAAGATGAGCATGCTGGACGTGGATCGCATCATTCAATACGCGAACACCGCTATCGCCAGCGATGGCTGGGTTATCGAGCTTGGGTCGGGCGCGCCACACCCTCGCAGCTACGGGACGAATAGCAGAGTGCTGGCCGAGTTCGTACGGTCGCGGCGCGTGCTTACGATGGAAGACGCTATCCGCAAGATGACCGACCTTCCGGCGCGGAAATTTGCGCTGCGCGACCGCGGACGAATCAGCGTCGGTTATGCCGCGGATCTGGTGTTGTTTGACCCGAATACCATCCAGGACCACGCGACGTTCGTCAAACCCCACCAGTACAGCACGGGATTTGAATTCGTCATTGTGAACGGGCGGATTGAAGTGGAGAACGACAAGGTGACGGGCGTGCGCGCCGGGCAGGTGTTGCGAAAGAAATAGGGCGGCGCGTCAGGATTGTGGGGGGCGTGGAAGTGAACGAGTGATTACTTTGCGCCACCGGCTTCGAGTTTCGCCAGGCGTTTCGACAAATCAGACAGTAACTTGTCCACGTTCTCAGACCAATCGTTAAGACGCACGAGGTTTGTTTGGCCTCCACGAAGCCATCCACCCTGCCGTTTCCAGGCGTGCGTCAATCGCGTCCAGGCGTGCGTCAATCCCGTCGAATCGAGTGTGGATCTCGCGTTCCAGACTGTCTTTCACATCGGTGATCAGTCGCGATACGGAGTCAACTTTGGCCTCCAGGAACAGCTTCAGTTCGTCGTCCATATTTCTTGCCCCTTTGCCCATCCAACTGGCGCCGAGCCGATTTCCTCATGCCCCACAATCATAACCTTTCAGGTGCTCGGGCTGGCTCGCCTTACTTCTTGATTTCAGCCATCCGCTTCTTGACGTAGGCGTCGTATTCCTTTTGCAGTTCCGGGGTGAGGCCTGGCCCTCCGTAGAGTTCGCTAGTGTAGTGTAATCGAAATAGCTTTAACGAATGGGCGGGATATGTCACGATGGGCTATGGCACGTCCGATCTCTGTTCTTGATATCACCGCCGAGGAGCGATCAACCCTTCGCCGTCGCGTTTCGAGCCCCACGACAAGCCAGCGCGACGCTCTCCGGGCGCGCAT